>JBAZBG010000001.1:0-43084 GCA_041671585.1 Arenimonas sp.
TTGGCGATGGCCGCCGCCGCTCCGCGATCCTGTCCCAGCCCTTTCGATAGAGGGAGAACTCCGTCGATATTGATGAGCGCAAGATCGCTCGCAACTTTGGTAAAGCAGCGCCTTCCAAGAGGAGAACCTACATCGAACACGCCGACAAGAGCCCATGTGCTGGCGCTGGCCGGGTCGGTTCCCTGATAAACAGCGGCCTGGCCGCGCGACGAAATAAACACCGCAAAATCATCTTCGCCGGAACCACCGTCGCGGGTCCACGTTCCCATCGCAACGAGATAGCCGCCCTTGGTAAACAGGCCGCCTAATTCAAAGTTCGTGACCACGCCGGCAACCGCCCCGGCGGTAAGATATCCGGCAACCGTTGAGTTGACGAACACAACCCAGATACGATTTTTATGCGCGTTGACGTGGATAATATCACTCGCAGAATATGTTGTAACCGTCAGTGACGGCGTAGCCCATGCCGAGCCGTTGTAATGCCTTGGCGCATCGGCACCGTTACAGATCCAGAGAAAATGCCCGCCTGATGTCGTGAAGTTAATATGTTGCCAGCGCGCGTTGGTCAGGCCAGTAACGCTTGACGTTGCAATGCCGGACGCCGATGCGTCATAAATCACCGAGCCGGACGCGGCAAACATCTTATTCGCGGCCGTCGTAGTGGCGTTATACACCATCAGCGATTCAACGGGTGATGTCAGACCGGTTTGAGCGTACGCCTTGTGGCCGCGCCTGATCCTTACATCGCTCGTTCCCGGAAACCAGTTGTCGAGAACGATTGCTCGGTCCTCTGGCATATCGGCCAAGGCTGACACGGCGTCCCACCCGCCAACCGGGGCGGGGAAGGCCTCGGGCACCGATATCTGGTTGCGAGTAACCCGGCCCTGCCGAAGCGGCTTTCGCATTAGAGCGTCCAGCTTCCATCTGGAATGTTGACGCCCCACTGATCGGGCAATCCCTCCATATCAATAATGTCGTTTCCGGCATCAGGGCCAAACAGATCGGCCAGCGTCATTTCGTAGGTTCTGAACTCCTCGGCATAATCGAGGCCCTTGGCTTTTAGGAAGCGCCAAACAATGCCCTGACGCATAACTTCTTCGTCAATGATGCCGGTGTCCGAATCAGCCGCCCACGCTGCCCGCGCAACACCAACCTCCGACTTACACCATTTGTTGGAAATGTATTCGAAATAAACGCTATCGCCTGCGGGCGGCGTCGGGTTGAACAGAATTGCCCCGCCGCGAACGCGAAAGCAGTATTCAACGCCGACTTGAGCCGCCGCGGCTTTCACGCGCTGCCATTGCTGGTTGTTTAGCGGCCCGCGAACGGGACGGATCTGGGTCCGATTCCACATCGTATTATCAACGACGCGACCGAAATCAGCAAATGTCGTGGTGATGGCCGCTACCTGAGTTTCGGCGGCAAGCGTGGTGAATGTGCCTTCTTTCGTGAGAGATTGCCAGTCGAAGCGGCGCGCAAGCTCCTTGCCCTCCTTCTGCGCAAGAAAAAGCAGTTGCAAAGTCTGTAGATCGGTTGAGTTAATCACACTCGTGGGCTGGGTGATGCCAATCTCACCACACGCCCCGGTTATGATCGTCAACAGTGTCATCAGTTATCTTTCTTCGGCCGGCCGGGTTTCTTCGTGGCCAATGCCTGCGCCAGCAATGCCTTCAGGTCGTCAATTCCCTGTTTCAGCTCGGCTACCTCGGACGCGCTGGCGTATTTCTCCGCCGGCATCGCACCAATTGTAGCCGCGGCATCGCTGACCGCCTTGCGGGCCTTTTCCTCGGTCTGGAACTTGAGCAGAGACAGTCGGTCATTCGCTTGTTTGCGAAGCGTCAACGTGCCATGGCCGAGCGCCTGGCATTGTGCGTCGTTCAGCGCGGCCAATTCCTCGACCGTGTGGACGTTCTGCGCGATGTACTTATCCGCCAACTGCTGATCGACCCCGTTCAGCAGGGTCAACGACGTGCCGGCCCTGCGCGCCATCGGCGTGCCGTCGCAATAGGCGTTCCACGCATCGCGGAACTTCGACATATGATCGGGGCCGACCTTCTTGATGACGGTATCCTTGACCCCTGTGAACGAGATTTCGATAAAATCAAGGCCGTTATCCTTGAAGAACCGGGCGTGCTGGTGCATCGCCGGAACTTCCGGCAAGGCAATATCTGGCATACTCAAGAAGTGTCTCCCCTTTTGATGATGAATGACGAGCAAACGTCCTGCATTTCCTGCCACGCCACGAAATAGCCCATACTCTCGAACAGTTTCCGCCACCAGCGATGAGGCTGCACCGTCAAGTGAAGTTTTTGACCTATCAACTCGCCCATCGCGTCGGGTACCGTGCTGATCTGGAAATAAACCGTAGGCGCCGCCCGCATGATGTTTTCAATCACCAAGCCGACAAACTGCGTCGGAATATGCTCCATGACATCGGTGCAGTAACCGTAATGGCCCATGACGTGGATTGGTTTGGTCAGATCGTGCTTTTGAAAGCGCAAATGCTGCGCGGCCTCGTCCCGGCAATTGTCGGCAAAGTCCAACAAAAGAACCTGACAACCGCTTTCTGCGATCTTGAGCGAACCCCGGCCCGTACCGCATCCGAAGTCGATCACCAGCCCCGCAGGCTTGACCAGTTCGAGGAACTTTCCTGCGCTTGCCTCGCCGGGGGAAAAGTTGCGGTACTCGTTCTGCGCCCAGATCAGACGATATTTTTCTTCCTCGTCCAGTTCGCCGGAATTGAACATGGCCGGCAACAGCCCGTCGCCGTGAACCTCGATTTTGCAACCTGACTCGATCAGAGCCGAAGCGGTTTCCTGAAATTTCTCCGCTTGCAGCTTCATGGTCAATGAAGCCTTGTACTCGACGCCGTTGTAAATCACGACACAACACGGATCGCCGTCGTTGATCGACTGCCGGAAGGCGTGGCCGTCCTCGCCCCGATGGCTGGAGTCGTAACCAAATATCTGAAGGTTGCGGTAGCCCATCGCGTAAGCGAGGCAGGTCGCGGTATTACCGACCGATGCCGCGCCGCCGATCAGGCAATAGTCGTCATGGTATTCGGGAAATTCGTTCTCGATGTTGCCTACCTGCAAATGCCAGAGCTGCGCGTCGGGAACGCGCTTGAAGCATTCGGGATGAACCTGTGAGGCAAACAGGTGATGTTTTGCAGGCCCAACCAGATCGGCGGTGATCTCCCGCGCGTCGATTATGACCTGATAATCCGGCATGATGCCATGACCATGCAGGAAGGCCGCACAGCCGTTCATGGCAAAGATTTTCTGCCCTGCCGCCTGCCGCTCGCGGATTTCTCCGATGTGATCGGCAATGCTCGGGCCTGAGCCGCACAGCACCGCAATGCCGTCGTGCGCATCCGCCAGTTTCACCCAATCGCCACGCGCGGCCGAATTGGTGCGGATATTGCCGTAGATTTCCTCGTCGGAAGTATTGCAGATCAGATGCACGGGAAGCACCAGGGGCATTGCGGCCCCTGGGTTCCAGTGTTTGATCCTTACGTTGGCGTAAGGCAGATGCATTAAGTCACCCGGCCCTGCATGGTGGGACGGTTGATAACCACCTGCACCGTGGTCCGGCCGGCGGTCGCGGAAGCCACGGCGGCGACAAGCGCCCCCTGGATTTCCTTGCCCGAACCCGTACCGGCGACGAGGCCGATAGTCAGCACGCCGACAGCCGCGTTCGCAGCCAGCGACACGGTGCAGGTCTTTTTCATCACAGCGATGCCGCTGATCTGATACCAACCCCACTGCGAAGCCACGTTGGCGGACATGGCAACAGCAATCGGCTGCGCCTTGTTGGTGCCAACGGGGGCCAGCGCAGTAACGCCGGTTGCACCGTTATAGGTGACGAGAGAACCAACCGCCGTCGAGGCAACGCCCAGAAGGTAGATGAACTCTGCCTCACCATAGGTCGAGTCTTTCGCGCGAACGATTGTCCCGATCGGATGGTTCTGCGTGGTGGAGGTATCCGCGATCAACTGCTGAGCGATGAGCGGACTGGTAATGCGATAAGTCATGTTCTATCCTCCTTATGCGCAGACCACAGCCTGAAGGCTGCGGTTGGAGACGGTCATGTTTCCAGCCCACACGACCGGCATCACCATCGCGTCCTGGTTGACCGACGATTTTTCACCCAGAGGGATGAACTCGCGGCCCTTGGCGGGGCGAAGGAAGATGTAATCCGTGTTGAGGAAGTACATGTGCGAAGCAGGGCACTGGTCGTCGTAAACAACCGGCACATTGCCCTGATAGACGAGGTTGGTGAAACCGACGCCCGCACCCTTGTCGTCCATGAAGCGCTGGTTAGGCGTCAGGGATTCGAGGTAGTACAGGTAGTAGACGGAGTCCGACGGGATGATGTCCGGCTTGTCCGAACCGCGCACGGTGTTGATCCATGCCAGATTCATGGCGTGCTGGATGGTGGTGGCAGATGCCGTCACCGAGTTGGTCGAGAAGTCGTAGACGTAGTTCTTCCACCACGCATAGGTCGTACCGGAAATTCCGCCCACCGTGTTGGTGTTGACATCCGCGACCAAGAGCTGAAGCCCGCCGATCTCTTTCGAGGACGTGCCCGTGCCGTCCGCATAGAGTGCGGTGGCAAGGGTGTTCTTCAGCGATTTTTCGAGGTTGCGAATACGCGACTTCAGGAGGTTGTGAACGGCCTCCTTACCGGAGTTCTGGATCTGCTCAAGGCCGGTGATCGTCGCGTTGCCGGCCAACTGCTTGTAGTTGTACTCGGCAGCCGTGAAGGTCTCGGCAGGAGAGATGTCCAGCGTTTCAGAGCCGGAATACCACATGACGGTGGAATTTTCGGCGTACTCAAGCTCCTGAACAATCGAACGTCCAGTCGCAACCTGCTTGTTGCCCTTCTTGTTGATCTGCTTGAGAAGAGCGTTGTGGTTGGTGATGTTGTCGGCCATCTCGCCGGAATAACCCTGCAAGGTGGTGGTGATGATGTCCGTAAAGGACGAGTTAGGCGAAGCCATTTTGGCTTACTCCTTATGAGGAGCGCCTTCAGGTACCTAGACCGGCCCGTTCCATTGCAGCATTCAGATGCGCGTCGATCCCCTTCAGTTGCGTTCCGCCCTTCGTTGAGGGGGATGAAACGACCGGCTGAACTTTCTTCGCCTTGCCTACCGCCTCAAGTCGGGCTTTCTCAGCAAGCTCGGCCACGCGCTGACGTTCGCTCTCTACCGTCTGCCGGTAAAGATCGTCGTCAAGGCGAACCGCCTTCTGATAGGCCTGATCCCAGGTTTCGGCTTGATCGGAGGCGGCCAGTTGGATCATGGTCTGCTTGACCCGCTCGAAATGCGGGTACTTGACTTGACCACTTTCATCCTTGGCTTGCCCGATGGCGTTAAATTCAGCTTCGGCTCGTTGACGCTCCGAAAGCTGTGACTGCTCCTGAATACGCTGCAAGGACTGTTCCAGCCCGTGCACATGTTGGCGCAATTGAAGAACGGTCGGATCAACGGCCATCTGACCATTTTCACCGACAGCGGGAAGCGGTACGCCTAGAGCCTGCAACACCGCTTCCGGAGGAATGCGATGATGGTTGACGAGGTAAGCGATGGCCTGGCCGCGCTGCTCAGGGGTTCCTGACAGAAGGTTGCGGGACACGTTGGCGGACTGCTCAAAAAATTGATTGGCAGTCATTCCCAAGTGTTGAAGCAACGGGTTCTGTTTCTGGACTTCCTGAATTAGCGGCTCAATGCCCTTGCGCGTCTCGGCAAGCTCTTGAGTTTTCCGCGTGTAATCACCTTCGATTGCCTGATAACGGTTTAGAAAGAGCTGCTGCCCTTCCGGCGTTAGCTTGGCAAACTCGGCCTTGTCCGCGTCGGACCATCGTGCGGGCGGCTGAATAGGCTCCACTTTGGGAGGTTCAACCGCAACGGTCTCTGCGGGGTTTGCTTCCACCTTGACAGACCCGTCCTCGACGGGGGCCACGGTTTCGGCGGGTTCTTTTGGAGCAAAGCGGCCCTTGTCGTCTCTTGCGCGGGCGGCGGTTGCTTCCGGTGTTTCGGTTGCCGTTACTTCCGGCTTGTCGTCACCATAGCCCGAGGTTTCGATAGCGCTGGAAAGTATCGCGTCCAGTCCGGCAGGTTCAGGGGTATCCTGAAGGCCGTCGATCGCTTCCGACATAAAATCTCCTTATGAAAACGGCCCTGCGTCCTGCATGACCAGTGAGGTTGTGTTGTCCGTGATAACGCGGGTATCGATCTTGGCTCCGATGTTGTTGCCAGCGGTCGCGACGACCTGCACATTCTTGCCGGCCGGTGAATTGCCCGCTATCAGCGCCGTGTAGGATGAAATGGTTTTGCTCGCCGCTGTGGCGGTGCCGCTGCCGAGCTTCGTGCCGTTCTTGTAAACGTCCACCGCGTAGGTCATCGATCTTCTCCGTAAACCTTGGCTCTGAGTTCTCTGTGCAGCGTGGCGAAGTCGTTGCCCACCTGCTTGACGCCGTTGGCTTGCTCGTAATTGCGCAAAGCGGAACGAGAGCTGATTTCCTTGCCGTCCTGCGTCATGAATGGCTTGATGTCGGGCAGGACATTAAAAAGGCCCCGACTGAGCGGGGCCGCTTCTGACTTGGGAACGAGCTTGCCGTCCCGCATGACGTAGGTCTGTCTAGGCATCGGCCCTCGGCTTTTCCTTGGCCTGTCTCGCCTTCTCAGCCATCATCTCAAGGCTCATTTCGTGCTTGGTCTCGTCTGCCGACGCTTTCAGTTGCAAGCTACGCTCATCATGCGCCGCCTTCATCTGGAGGGACTGCTGTTCAATCCCGAGTTTGGCGAACAGCGCCTGAATCTCGCCCTGCATCTTCTGCATTTCCAGAGCGTGCTTGTCCTGCGCGGCCTGCAAGGCGATCTGGTTCTTTTGACCCTCGGCTTCCATCTTCTGCTGCTGCGCCTGGGCGTCCAGTTGCGCCTTCTGCTGCAACGCCTGCGCCTTGGCCTGCTCGACCTGAACCTTGGGGTCCGGCTGCTTGGGCTGCTGCCCGGCCTGTTCCAGCTTCAGCCGGGTCTGCTCGACAATCTCCTCCAGCGCCCGCCCGGTCTTGAAATGACGTAGCGCAAACGAAAGCATTTCAAACGCCAGATCGAGCATCGCAGGCTGGGCCTGAATAACCGGCACCCAAGCCACAACGAACTCGCTCGAGGCCTTGAGCATTTCCGTGACCGCTTGCTTCTCGGCCTCGGCATCCTCGAACACGGTCGAATCCGTCTCAATGTCGATCCGGTATGACCGCAGCTTGTCCGAACGCATGATCTTCATCATGTCGTCGGTAATCACGCCATCTGTCGGCATCTGCGGCTGCTGGCCCTGTTGCTGGGCCTGCGCCGCGATCTGCTGTGCCATCATCGGGTCGATGTACTTAAACCCGGTCATTTCGGCCAATGTCTGCGGTTCGAAATGCTCGGCAATAATCTCCGCTTTAAGCCTGAGCGTGTCCCTGATCCACTTCTGGACCTTATCCTGGCGTTTCTTCAGCCGGTTGCCGCCGAAATGCGCCTTGATCTTCTGCGCGCCCAGCGTCTCCCGTGGGTCGCTGGAGCCCCGCATGATATCGGCAATACCGACGACCTCGTAAATGGTCTGCACCCGCAAATCGCGCTGGCTATGCAGCTCCATCAGCACCTTGGCGATAACGCCCAGATCCTCAGCCTGAAACGCCGCCGCCAACCCGCCCTTGGTGGACAGGTCCGCATAGTTCTTGACCGGGATGAACTGGTTATCTGCGGCCTTGGCGAGCTGCGCCAGTTCCTTGAACGTCGCGTCATACACACCGCGCCGCTTCAGCGCCCGGGTCAGTTTGTCAATGCGGGCCTCGATCTCGTCCAGCCCGTCCGCCTGGTCCCGGTAGCTGGTGAACTCCGGCGCCGGGATCAGCGAGTCATTGGTGGTGATCGCCTGCAATGGCTCGGCGTTCGGGAAAAAGTCCTCCAATCCATACGGGTCATCGTCAACCCGGCATAGCTTATCGAAGCCAGCGACTACCCAAACCCGCTGCCGCTTGGTCTTATCCCAGACCTCCCAGACCTCGGCCCGCTTGAAAGCGTCGGGCACCTTGGGGTCATCCGGTTTAGGCGACCAGTTGAGCGGGATAGTCTGGATGACCTCGGCGCCCAGATTGGTGAAGTTCTTCTTCAGGTCGTCCCGGCTCATCTTGTGCCGGAAAGCCTCCCACGTCACATCTTCCCATGTCTTGGCGGGTTCGTGCCGGAAGTCCTCCCAATTAACGTATTCTTCCTCGACTTCCTGCTTGGCGACGTATTCCTTGCCGTCGTCGCCGTTGGCGGTCTCGGCCTCGTAACAGACCTTGACCACGCCACGCCCTGGCAGCAGATAATCCTCAATCGCGTGGTCGAACGCCTTTTCCGACTCTCCGCATTCCTGGCTGTAGATCGCCGCGCGCTCGATGATCTCGGCAACCTGCTTACCAACCGGATCACGATCGGCAAACCGCCGCCGAATGTCGGGCTTTGCCATCCTTGCGAATAGCGCGGCCTTCAGCGTCTCGGTATTGGAAAACAGGATATTGAAGCGCTTGGAATCGGAGCGAACCGTCTTTGACTTGCCGCCCTTGTAGCGGGCAACAACGCCCTGTCCTTCCTTGATCCATTCCCGATGATCCTCATCAGATAGGGACAGCAGACCTTGCCAGTATTTCGCCGCGCCGGCCTTCTCGGCCTCCTCGCGGGTTTCGTGGCTTGCGGATTCCACCACTAGCTAGCCGTCGTCACGGCAACCCAGGTGGTTGATCCGTCTGAGTTGCTATAGGCCCGCGTTGATGCGCTGGAACCGTCCTGCCGAAGATACAGCGTACCCTTGGGGGCCGAATGGCTGGGGGCGCCCGTTCCGGTGTGGACCATGTTAACACTGGCCGGGGTCGGCCCGGCTGCGATGGTGATTGCGTCCTGTGGCATCAGTCGTCCGCCTGTTCCAGTTCGTATTCTCGGATAACGTCGTTCAGGGTCTTGGGCTTGATAAGCTCGGCCAACACGTCCCGTTTCTGTTCGGGCTTGGCCTGTTCCTCCCACGCCATCGCCAGATAGCGGAAGGCGTCGGCGGTATGGCTGGTCCAATCGTGCTTGGGCGCATTGCGAAACGCCCTAGTTTTCTCGTCAAAGTCGGCGCGGTATTGCCGCAGCGCCTCTAAGCCTGCACCTGTCGTATTGGAATTGAACCAGCATCGCCCCAGCGCCCGGCGGGCCGCGTTAATGCCGTCGTCTACCTTGTGATGCGAGACCACTACGGGCTTTAAGCCCAACTCAATCATGACCTCGACGCGCTGGCGCGCCCTGTGACCGTCCTCCGCGCCAGTAGACCGGGAGAACTCCCGCACCTTGGCGTCGTGCGGTACATAGTCGTCGCCGTAGTCGTAGCCCTTGCGCTTCTTGACCTCGGCGTAATGCTCTATCGCGAACCCGTTGGCCTCGTAGAAGTCGATCACATGGATCTGAGGACCGGCCATCTGGAAAAACCAGATCGCGGTCGAATCGCCCACGCCCAAATCCCAGGCGCAATGCACGGGGATCGCCGTGTCCACCTCGTATTGACCAACCCTGCCCTCACGCTCGGCCTGCGCAATCTCCTTGCCGAAATAGGCGCCGAGAATAGCCGCATCAAACGAACACTCGAACTCCTGGTCGTATTGCTCCTGCGTCATATCCTGACGCGCGGCCTTCAACTCGCTTTCAGCCAATAGTCCGGTTTCGCTCGCCCTGAGCATGAACCGAAACCACTCTGGGTCATCAGCCGCCCGCTCGAATATCTCGTAGAACGAATTGCGGCCCTTCGGCGTGCCTATGAAGGTGGCACTGCCTTGCCGGTCAGCCAACATAGGTCGAATGATAGACCCCCAAACGGAAGGGGCCATGTCCGCATATTCGTCCAATGTAACATCGTCAAAGTAGCCGCCCCGTAAGGCGTCGGCGTTATCCGCCCCGTAGATGCGAACCCGCTGCCCCCCCAACAAGGTAACGAACAATTCGCTTTCATTCGGCGGCCCTCCCCATACCGGCCGGCTGTACCGCTTCAAATACTCCCAGGCCACGTCCTTGGCCTGCTTGAGAAACGGCGCCACATAAGCCGCCCGGTACATCTCCTTTGGGCTGGTGACGGCCCGCCTGATCTTGTCGTTGATGCAGGCTACCGTCTTGCCGCAGCGCCTGTGCGCCACCCCGACCGCAAAGCGCTCTGTTCTGCTGTGAAATGGCCGGAATACCTCGCGAGGCGCGTAGGGTATTACGATTGCTGCCATGTGACCGTGTGAACGACCGGCTTGTCCTTGTCGCCTGAGTGCTCAACCGCCGCCAACCTGGCATGAACGTAAGGAGCAGCCGCCTTGGCCGCGTCCATTCGCGTTTCCCGGTCCAAGCCATCATCGCGCAAAAGGCTTAGGAGGTAGTCTAGAGGAGATATACCGCCCTCCAATGCCTTGGCCCGCGCGGCCTCGTTCATCTTATTGGCGGCCCCCTTACGCCGTCCTGCGCCCTGTCTAGCTCCACCGTGCGATGTCATCTTGAAATCTTGAAATCAGTTCAATTCCGGCCCGAAATCAAGCCGCTGGTATGTCGTGTCTTGAATGGGGAACATGCCCCAATGGCTGATCGATATCATGCCGGGTCTTTCTCAGGCGCGCAGTATTCGCTCGGCGAGGTGTCCGGCATTACCTGGTTCATGATCTCAAACGCCAATATCTCAAGCGGGTCAGGTTGAGGGCCTATCCAGAACGCGCGGTCTGCCTTCGGGTTTGAGCGCTTGAAGTCGGTATGCCAGATCACGTTGGACATTGGCTGACCTCGCTAAAAGCACCGGGCGGCGCTTTGACTCTCTCGGTGCCACTAGGGCTGTTTCAGATTTGAGGAGAGTTGCTTTGCTGCCGCCCGATTGGAATGCAAAAGCCCGTCAACGGATTTCTCCGGACGGGCCATTTGTGCAAATCACTGCACCATGGGAAGAACAGGGCATATGTGGTGACATGTCGTCAAGGGGGGTCGATTTTATAATGCAACGTGTTCATCTGGATTTTAAGCGGCACCCACCGCAAGCCAAGGCTTACGCCAACAGCCACCGCAGCACCCAAGACCCCGACGGCAAAGGCCGCGCCTATCAGGACCATCAACGCTTCAACCGGGTTCATCTCCTGCCCTCATTCGAATATCCAAACCTGATCGCGATCGTGCGAAGGCATTCCCGAAACCGAGCCCCGATGTACAGCCGATCCCGCTCTGAAGTTCTCCCCCGGTCACAAGCCGCTTGCGTTATACTCCAGCCCTTCGCCAGAACGTCCGTGACGAGCCGATTGCCTTCAGGCCCCAATGCCTTCGCCGCGTTCCGCAAATCAACCACGGCGCGCCTCTGTTGATCTGTTAGCATCTCCGGAAGCCTCCCACCGTCCACCGCTTCCTTGCCTGGATCGATCGCCCTAACGTGGCCGATCTCGGCATTCTCGTAAGCGGCTTGCCAATGGCGCCCCGCAACATAATCGCATTGGTCGATCTGGTTCTTCGACTTCATGTCCGCCAAGGGGTCGTTTCTTGTCGAGCGCAGCACCACGATTTTGTCCCCCGGATTGAGAGCAAGCGGGTCGTCAACTTCGTCCACGGCCACGAGGGCGTTCCGTAGAAGATTCTGCGCCCTCCGGTCGTGGACTTGTGCCGCTGGATTGTACGGCTTCCCTTTGCGTCTAGCCTTCAGTGCCATGGCTTCCCTCTGTTCTTGGATTGGATGCGGAACGCTGTTGATAATTTTTCAGACATTCACGGGATTTATCGAGCCTAGCAATGTTCTCAGGCTTGCTGCTTCCGGTCTGGAGGCCGGATGTGGCGGTGTCTATGACCGGAAGGTCGGAAACTTTCAGCGTTGCGGATTCGCATGGCCCACATTGGCCCAAAGTATTTTTGCCGAGGCCGTCCCGTACTGTGCCGTCTGAGGGGTCGCGGATCATGCAGCGCCCCCCTTCGGCTTACGATAGGAAACATCAATTATTTCTTGTGCCAGTTCCCGCAATTCTTCAGCGGTGAAGTCCTCCGAAAAATAATTGTCGCAATTCTCCCAAATCGAGAATGTACCGTCATCGTTGAGTTCAATGCTGAAAACGCGACCTCCGCCGGTGTACCGGGACAGCCGTTCAAGGTGTTCGCTCATTGCGCCCATCCCTTTTCGTTGGTGCTCTTGGCGAGGTCAGTAGCTGAGGTGTCGCGGATCATGCTCGGCGAGCCTGCATTACCCGGTACTGTTCCAGTTTTCTCAGGTGGTCAGCGTGTTCGTTGCAAGCTTGGCGCACCTCGTAAACGCTCGGAAGCCACTTTGATGTGCTGGGCAAGCCCGTACGGGGGTCGGTGATGTAGTCGATCACGTCCTGCGAATACTCGCTAAGAACCGCTGCCGTCGCCGCCGCGTATATCTCCGGGTCGCTCGCTTCCGCCCTGCGGTAGCATCCGAACATCAGAGCCGCCCGAGAGGACGCGTAGGCTCGGGATTGTTGGGCGTTCTCCAAAGCTAATGCCCTCTTCTGCATGTCTTCGGGCGACGTTACTGAGAGACTGAGTTTTTTCATTTCTTCCATGTGTCACCGTGAGTTTTTCCGCTTCCTTAATCTCGACAACTGGAAGCGGCGATTGCCGGTTGGCAAACGAGGTTGCAAACACTTTTTCGTAATATGAGATTGGCTTTCCGGGGCCTATGCGGCGGATATCCGCGTCAATCAGGTCTGCCGTCCAACCAGCAGATTCCCAAGTTACAGCCCTCCAATCGGTTCCGGCGTACTCCGGCGGCACCTTCAGCGGCGTGTCAAAACCAAGGGCTTCCAGGAAGGCGTCGGCGAGAGCCTTCGAACCTTTTGTGAAACTGCTCGCGCCCGCGTCTCCTATCCTATCTTCTTTGGTAGTGGCTTCTGGCTTCTGGGCTTTAACCTCACCCTTAACCTTTGGGTTAACCCATGCCTTAACCTTTGGGTTGCCACCTAGTCTTCCATTTGATTGATCCTTGGCGGCCTTGGCAGCATCGCGGCGCATACGTCGGGAATAGATCGTTCCGTCATCGTCACGGCTGAAAACACCGAACCCTTCCAGCTCCAGCAACAGCACCGTGCATTCGTTTTCCCGAATGCCGGCGAGCGTGGCTAGGCGTTTCTTGTCGATCCTGGCACCGTTGATGAGAAGCGAGCCGTAAGGCGTGGCTTCGTGCATGATGCACAGCATCTCAACCCAAAGGCCGCGCGCCGCTATTGTGCAGCTACGCAAGGCAGGGTCCGCCCGCCAGTCTGACGGGTAGAACTTCATCCATGGATTGCCAGCAGTTTTCAAGCCAGCATTCCCATGGCCTGCATGTACAGTTCAAGGATCGTCTCGGCTTCTTGGCGCTCGTTAGCGTCCTGCTTGCGCATTCGAACGATTGTCCGCAACGCCTTCACGTCGAAGCCGTTGCCCTTGGCTTCCGCGTAGACATCCTTGATGTCGTCGGAGATAGTTTTCTTTTCCTCCTCCAAACGCTCTATTCGCTCAATGATGGATCTGATCTGGTCCTTTGAAAACTTCGTGGCCGGCGCTTCTGCTTCGCTGTTATGTCCGATCGAAGGCTCGCTCATGTGTCGCGCTCTCTGTTTGTGATGTTTCGGAAACGCGATGGCTACTGGTCTTGAACCCGCCCGGCACTGGACAATTACAAATCCATTGCAGTTCGATCCCGTAGTGGTGATGGTGCATGGGCTCGTTGGCAAAGGACACTAGCCAGCCGAGGCGGAAATGGTCCTCTATGTCTTTGAAGCGAACAAACTTGAGGGCGCGTGGGATCACTCTGCCGCCTCCCATGACAGGCGATGTAGTTCGGTAGGTCCATGATGGTTGCGGTCCCATACGAACCACGCGAAGGCCATCCCACTATTTGAATTAGTCGGTCCTTCCCATCCGTGTCGGTGCATCATAGGGAGTCGCTTCCGGAAAACATGAACGCGAGCCAGTTGTCCGTTATCGAGGATAGGGGATCGCTTCTGACTTTCAAGAAATGCCAACCGCAGCAACATCACAACGCGCGGGCAAATATCCAGTGCATGTGCTACAAATTCGCCAGCATTCTTGAATGGTGGGTTAGTGACTATTGCCTCGCAGTTCTTATGCGGAGGCATCTGTCTCTCAGAAAGAAAATCCCACCCGTGGCGGTCTTGATCGGGTGATGAATAATTAACAAGATCCGTTGAAAGAACAAAATGCCCAGCATCGCGCAAAACACGAGCTATAGCACCAGGCCCGCAAGCTGGCTCCCAAATGCACTTTGGCAGGGCTTCAACTCGCAACAGCGCCGATACGGCCTCTGATGGCGTCTCATAAAGATCGTTAGCGCGCTCGCTTAGAGGGGCGCGCTTATTGCCAGTTCCGGATGCGAGCTCAGCCATTATGCCGACTTCCGCTCCCTACGTATCTGCCTCACCACTTCCAGCACCCTCACCCGATGACGAATTCTGTCTCTCGACTTCGGATTTGCTTTCTTCAAGGCTTGCTTCTCTTGGGAGAGGAGGGTTGATAAACGGGGTTTCATGCTGCCTCCAAAATCATTCATGCCTATCCGGTTGACACCCACACATACCCATGCTAGTATCCTTTCATCGAACAACGAAGGGAACGCCAAATGACCAGCCGAACGATCACCATCTCCAGCATCCCCGCCGAAGCCTCTGGCGACTGGCATGACAAGCCCCTGCGCTGGGCTGTTACCGGCCCCGCCGGAGAAGTGCAGAAGTTTTCCACCCGAAAGGATGCGCAGAAATACAAGTCCCTGCGGTTCCGGTCTTACGATCAGAAAATAGCAATCGACAAATTCGTGCGGGAGGGCTGAGCCGTGGTCTACGTCCAGACGAAGTATCGGCGGGCCAACCACGTCGGCGGGGTGCGAAAGCGCCTCGCTAAGATGATCGTTGCCGCGCTTGCGGAAGAGGGAATTGAGGCGCGATGCGAGCCCAAGGATTTGTGGCCAGCGTTGGGTTACTGGCGGCAGATCGAACAAGATGTCTATTCGTGGGAAGGCTGCTGCGAGGTGAAATCGTTCGGCAAATGGATGAAACGGTCGCTCGGCTCTTGGGACCGAATGTCTTCCTGCATCAAAGGCTTGACGATAGGCGGTGACGGTTTCGGGTACGAAGTCTACGCCAATAACGAACTTGAGCCGAGCAAGCGGTTCAACATCGCGCGGAAGGTTGCCTAAATGCCGCCCTATGCCGACGCGCTCAAATGGGAACATCTGCCGTTCCCCAAGTCGCTGCCCAGCTTCCAAAAGCTGTTCCCGGATGACGCGGCTTGCGCCTCCTATCTGGAGCGCGTGCGCTGGGAAAAGGGCTTCGCTTGCCCGCTCTGCAAGGCCAAGGGCGAGCCCTACCGCTTCACCGCGCGCCCCGGCGTGCTGCGCTGTAAGGCATGCAGGCAGGACACGGCTTTGACGGCCGGGACCGTGATGGAACGCGCCCGAACGCCGCTTACCGTGTGGTTTTGGGGTGCTTACCTCGTTGCGAGCATGACGCCCGGCCTTTCGGCCATGCAATTTCAGAGGCAGCTTGGCCTTTCCAGGTATGAGACTGCCTTCCAAATTCTGCACAAGCTTCGCGCGGGAATGGTACGACCCGACCGTGACCGCATCGGCGGCGCTATTGGCATCAAGGACCATGTTGAGGTTGACGAAACCTACATCGGCGGCTCGACACGAGGCGAAGGACGCGGGCCGCACACCGACGACAAGTCCATCGTGATCGCCGCCGTCGAAGTTCGTACCCGGCCGCCCAAGAAAGGCGACAAACCGTCCCGTCGCGGCGGTCGATATGCGGGCCGGTTGCGTATGGAAGTCATCGGAGACCGGACTGCGCAATCCATGGTCGGGTTTATCGAAGCGGCCGTAGCCCCCGGCGCGATGGTCGTGACCGATGCGGCCCCCGGTTACGCCAGCCTGACCAAAAAGGGCTTCGAACATCTGCCGGTTGTCGAGGCTGGCAACCCCGAAGTGGCGGAAGAGTATCTGCCCATCGTTCATCTTGTCTTTTCGAACCTGAAAAGCTGGCTGACCGGATGCCACCACGGCGTCAGCCCGCAACATCTGCAAGCCTACCTCAATGAGTTCACATTCCGGTTCAATCGCCGGTTTTATCCCTTCAACGCCTTCCGCTCGCTGCTTGGCATCGGCATGGGCAACGAAAGCCCGACCTATGACGAGCTTTACAGCGGAACGTGGGAACACCCTAGAGTTAGCGATCATGGGTGATAACCGGATAGGCATGAAATCATTGCCTTGAGTGCATCAATTTCCGCGAGCAGCTTTGCGTCCGTGGTCAGAAGCTTCTCGATCTTGCGAACGGCATGGAGGACCGTGGTGTGATCTCGTCCGCCGAATTTTCGTCCGATCTCAGGAAGCGATCTTGGCGTCATTGTCTTGGCGAGATACATTGCCACTTGGCGGGCGTGAACGATCTTCGCGGTGCGGCGCTCTGCGATCAGTTCCGCCTTGGTGAACCCGTAATAATTGCGAATAATGCGCTGGATTTCGTCGATCTTCGGATGTCGCGGGCCGGATACGTCGCTCTCGATTGAAAACCACGGCGCTTTCGCAAGCGGATTGAGCTGGTGCTGGCGCTCCACCCAATCGCCAAATGAAAATGACGGCTCTGGCGGTAGTTCTTTCAGCTTTAATACAGGGCCTTCGACAACGACAAACCTTGCCTTCTTCTTCACGCTCGTTCGCGCCTGGAACTTCGCCTTTCGCTCCCGGCGCGCGGCAATGCGCTGCTCCCTCGACAGCTTGAGGTAAGGATCGTCTTGAACGAGATTGGCGATGGCTTCCATGTTACGCTACTCCCATAGTGAGACCGTTCAACTGTTATCGTCGGCGGGCAAAATCGCTTCCGCCCATTCCAGAAGTTTGCGCCCGCAGGCCGTCAATATCCGCGCGATAAAAGTCCGCATCTCCCGCGTTAAGACGCGCTTCCAGACGCGCGAGTATGAGTTTTGCTTGATGTAATTCATTCCGCGCCGCTCTTTCGTTTTTGATACGCAACGCTTCCTGAATTTGTTTGATTTCTGATGGCTCGACTTTGCGAGCCTTGCCGTACCAAATATCCGACGTTCGCCAGTAAGAGAGCTTTGCGGCTCGGCTGGTACGGTCGATTACGGCCTTGATCCGCTCCCCTGATGCCCACGGCTCCGAGAGGTCGCGCAACAGCGCGGCTGCGTCAGACATCGGCCCCTCCCAAGGGAAAAGGGACATCCCCGCGATTTTGGGATGCGATTGGGAAGCCGCTCCCAACGTTTAGGGCAAATAAAAACAACATGATTTTGCTCCTTGTTTTTCAGAGGTTTGGGGAAATGTCGGAAGACGACGAAGGATCTTGGATTGCTCTAGAAGCGGCAACGCGGAACATCACTGCGCTGCTTTGGCTGAGATCAAAGCCATACGGGCCAGGATCGAAAGAGATTGAATCTTGCGGGCCGGGCTTGATACCGGCTGCAGTTCGAAGCGGGGCCAGACGCGTAGGATGCCCGCCGTCGCTGGAGGTCGCGCGCTCGACCGCGTGTCCTTCCACGCCGCCGCAAGAACTGTTTTCGCCCGGCGCACAAGCCAACGTCACCGAGAGCTCACTCTCTCCGGGAGGGCAGAGAGCACTTCGGACGCCGGGCGAAATTGTGAAAGACGCAGCGTCCGCAGTCTTGGGCTTGGGGGACAAGCCGACTGCGGGCGCATCTTCTCCGAAGGATGCGACTACGGAGAGAGGTGAAGATTTGCGAGAGGATGCGCAGATCATGCCGCAATCCGCATTTCTACGGGAGATTGTCTCACGACGGGACATGACGCATCGCAGGAACGAATCTGATCGATGCAACCAGAAATGTACTTGCCAACCGCTCGCATATGCAGAGAATGAAACCCTACCTTGTGCGGCAGGGGGGCAAGAAAATGAGCGAGATAATTCGCTTCGAAGATCATGCGCGGGCCTCTGCAGGCTCGCGACGAGCGGCCAAAGATGTCAGCTTTTCAGCATCAAGCCCAGCACCGACGGCTTTCTCAGTTCCGAGAACGGCGGACCACCATTCGGCGGGGATATTGTTTCTCTGTCCCCACTTGGTCACGCGCGGAACGGTAGTCCCCACATCGGAAGCCATCGCCTCGCGCGAGGGCCAGAGTTCGATGATGGATCGGAATGAGGTTATGTGCGTCATGCCAGCCTTTATAGGACAATCGGTCCTTAAGCGCAAGGCCATTCTGTCCTTAGACGGCAAAAGGCTTTTAGGACATACTGTCCAGATGGCCGAATCCGACATAGAAGCTGAACACAAACAGGGGTTTATGGACCGTGTGAAAGAGGCGCGGATGGCCCGCGCTTTGAAGCAATGGGAGCTGGCCGACGCGCTCGGAATTCCCCAAGATCGGTACAAGCAATACGAGACGCGGAGCTACCTGCCGCCACACCTTTATGCCCGGTTTTGCCTGATTTGCCGGGTCGATCCCGAATGGCTTGTGACCGGCAACGGTAAGATGGCTCCCAAAGAGCGCCCGGAGCCCACCGGGGAGCCAGCACCTGGCCCAGCGCGCAAAGCCCGCCGGAAGTCAGCCGCCTAGCCACGGCCCGCCGCAAGCCCGTTAATCATTGGTCTATCGCGATCCGCCCGGCTGTCCCCACGGCCGGGCTTTTGCTGTCCTGAAATTATTTTTGGGCTAAGGACAAATAGTCCTTGACGGCAAGGACGGATTGTCCTAGAACTTGCTCATCAGAACGGAGCAAGCCATGCGGACCAATTACGAAGCCAAGTACATCCCGGAGCCGAACAGCGGCTGCTGGCTGTGGCTTGGTCAAGTCAATCAGCACGGCTACGGACGAACTCGACTCGCCAGCGGAAGATCGCAAGTGGCACACCGCGCCGTCTACGAGGCTTACCACAACATTGTTGTCCCGGCAGATTTGGAGTTGGACCATCTTTGCTACGTCCGCTGTTGCGTGAACCCCGACCATCTCGAACCAGTAACGCGAAGCGTGAATGTGCGCCGCGCCATCCGCCACAATCGCGGAAGGAATATTTCTGAAGCTGATAGCAGATGTCCGAACGGTCACAGCATGGTTGGCGACAACATTTGCGTCCGTAAGCAGGGCAAAACTATCAGCATCATTTGCCGGACTTGTGCTCGTGCCGCACGCCTGCGTTGGCGGAATAGCCCGAAGGGGCGGTTATTGCAGAGTGAGTGTGACGCGCGCTACCTCGCAAATCGAAAGCGCAAGACCGCCTAGCCCACCACACAGCATCCAACACGGGGGAATGAAGAATGACGGATCAAGGAAACAGCGCAGGCTCTCAGGCTGCGAGCGGTCACCCCGCAGCAGATGTGAGGTTCGAGCGGCTTCTTTCATTCCGTCCGCTGCTCACAGCCCCAATGCACGGGAAAGAGCCGTGCATCCGAGACATGATCCATTTTTACTATTCTCTCGGCGCCTTTGACGAGATGAAAAGTGACGCTCTTACGAAGGAATATATCGCGAAGCTTTATGAAGCCAATCTGTAGGAGAGAAGAATGCAGATGTATCTCGTGCTGATCGACTACGGACGCGGGCGCGGCATGGAAGCCATCGTCCACCCGGAAGATACCCGCCGGCAGATCGTCGAACAGGTCCGCGACGTTCTGGCATCGGATGACCTCTCGCTGGTTCACGTCAAAGAGATCGATGGCAACTACATCTTCGACGTTACGGAAGAGATCGTTGACGAAGCCAACGCCGACAATCCGTCTTTGCCGCCCTCCCCTACTGAACGCCAAGCATGGGCCTTCGATCACAGGCGCGATCTCGAAAAGCATGGGGTGTGATGATGGGCGTCTATGTCCTCCCAACTCGCGAGCAGGCTTTGGCGAATTTCTACAGCGCAGAGCGTAGGGCTGGAGCAACACCGATCGAAGCCAATGAGCGGATGGGAGAGTTTGCGAAGCGGCTGGACGATCTGGAATTTGAGCGCGATCTGGAAGTCATCAAACGAGTATTGGAGCGCACTTCATGAGCACCGCAAAGCAATTGGAAAAGATCAGCGTCATTCCGCAGGACGAGCCGAGCGCGCTTGTTCCGGTCACACCGATGGACATGCTCAACCGGGCTGTATCGTCCGGCGCCAGCCTCGAAATGGTCGAGAAGCTGATGACGTTGCAGGAGCGGTGGGATGCATCGCTGGCCCGCAAACAGTTTGACGCCGCTGTGTCGGCTGCGAAGGCGGAAATTCCGGCTATCACGCGCAACGCTACCGGGCACAATAGCAAGCGCTACGCCGACTTCGCGGCAATCGCCAAGGTGGTTGACCCGATCATCGGCAAGCATGGCTTGTCCTATCGTTTCCGCACCACGCAAAACGGCACCATCGCTGTAACCTGCATCCTATCACATAAGGCCGGTCACAGCGAAGAAACAACGCTTTGCGGCCCCGCTGACAAGAGCGGCAACAAGAACGACATCCAGGCTATCGGATCAACGCTGACCTACCTGCAACGCTATTCGCTGGTGCAGATGCTTGGCCTCGCGGCGGCGGCAGATGACGACGGCAAGGCGGCTGCTAACGTCGCGGCCATCACTCAAAAGCAAGCTGACGACCTTCGGGATATTATCGACGCCAAGGGCAAGGACCGTAAGGCGTTTCTGAAATGGGCAAAGGTCGATCGGATCGAGGATATCCCAGCCGATTGTTACGAGGCTTGCGTCAACGCCGCGAACTATGAACCTCCGAAAAAGGCGTGAACCATGCAGATCATTGAATGCGAACAAAACTCGCCAGAATGGTTTGCTGCTAGGATGGGCATTCCGACCGCGAGTGAATTTCACACCGTTATGGCCGTTGGCCCGAAGGGCGGCAAGAGCGTAGGACGCGTTGACTACCTCAACAAGCTGGCAGGCGAAATACTGACCGGAGAACCGATGACATCTTACGTCAGCTCCGACATGGAGCGCGGCAAGGTCATGGAGGACGAGGCGCGCGATCTGTACGCCTTCCAGACCGGCGCCGAGCTGCAGCGCGTCGGGTTCATTCGCAACGGCGACAAGGGCGCGAGCCCGGATAGTTTGATCGCAGCCAATGGCGGCTTGGAGATCAAGTCAGCCGCCGCGCATGTCCAGATCAAGCGGTTGCTTGCCGACGAACTACCGTCCGAGCACAAGGCCCAGGTTCACGGCTCGATATGGGTTTGCGAGCGCGAATGGTGGGATTTCACCAGCTATTGCCCCAAGCTCCCGCTGTTCGTCAAACGCGTATACCGGGACGAGGCATACATCAAGTCGATGGCTCTAGCCGTCGAATTGTTCAACGTCGAACTGCAACAGACCGTTGAATACATCCGGCGCTATGGCAGGCAGGAGGCAGCATGAGCCAAGCCCAGATCACGCTTTGCGGACGAGCCGACCGTGAACGCGCGGTCAATTGGATTGAGAGGATGAAGCCGGGAACGCGGGTTATTTTCAAAGACCCGAAGCGGACGCTCCCACAAAATGAAAAAATGTGGGTGGCCCTGACGGAGATCGCAACGCAGATCGACTGGCACGGGCAGAAGTTGACACCCGACGATTGGAAAATCCTGTTCATGGATGCACTCACCCGAGAAATGCGGATGGTGCCAAGCCTCGACGGGACCGGGGTTGTGAACTTGGGCCGCTCATCTTCGAATCTTTCAAAATCGGAGTTCTCGGATTTACTTGAGCTAATCCATCAATTCGGTGCCAACCACGGCGTTACGTTCCACGAACCGGAGCAAGTCGCATGAGCCTTAACGCAATCGTCGCAATGGTGGCTATCAGCGGGTTCATTGGATTTGCGCTCGGATTTTGGATTGCATCGATCGAAGCTGAAAGCGCTTCGCATGGCGAGCCGATGGAAAGCGACGGGTGGCTGAAATGAACTTACGAGGTCAGCAGCGTCGTGAGTTTCCGCAGTCTGTCCGCAAGCTGGCTTTTGCCCGTTGCTGCAAGAACGGAACCATGCCTGGCATTCCTCAATGCGAGAACTGCGGGAACGTGCTGCGGGCCGCAAATATCGAATACGAACATCTTAATGCTGACGGCCTTGGCGGCGAGCCGACATTAGAAAACTGCGGGGTGTGGTGCCGTGCACCGTGTTCGAAGCAAAAGACCTTCACGGAGGACAATCCTCGCATGGCGAAAGCTGACCGCGTTCTGAAGAAGAATTTCGGGCTGAAACCCAAAGGCAGACCGATGCCTGGATCAAGGGCAAGCGGGCTGAAGAAGCTGATGAACGGACAGGTAGTCCAGCGTTCTTGAAGGGATAGTTCTGACGCCCTCGAACGGAACGATGGAGGGGCGAAGGGTGTGCAGGGACCATCGTAGAGTTCAACCCGCTGCACATCCGCGATGAGGCAACCTCACCGCAAGAAACAAGGATAGGAAAAATGGCTGAATTTACCCAATACCGCCGCACTCAAATTGCCGAGATGACCCCGTGGTCGCCGGACTCCGATTTGGATCTGACCATTGTCAGCGTTTCAAAGCCTGACTTGGAAGCGGGTTCTCCGAAGGCGGGTGACATGATCGCGCGCAACCCGAAGAACCACGCCGATATGTGGCTGGTGGCCGCCCAGTATTTCGCCGACAATTTCGGGCCGGTCTGATGTCTCAGTCTCACTCCCAGTCAGTCATCGAAACACTCACCGATCGGTTACGGATCGGCTCCTGCCGCTTTGCACATGAGACGCAAGACGACGCTGCCATTCGCAGGATCAAGACCGACTTGGAAGCCGCCGACCGTATCGAGAATTTGGAAGGCGCGCTGCGAGACGCCCTCTGTGAGATGTCCGCTCTCGCTCTACAAGTCGGCGTTCGTCCTGGCGGCAGCGTGAATAGAGCGCAAATCCGAGCCCGCGCCGCCCTCAACCTCCAGGCCACGTCATGACCACTCCCAAGACAGGAAACGAGGTTGGCAACATGACCGAGAAGGAAATTCCCGGCGTGGCCGAATATTACGAGGGCCGTCTGCGAAAAGTCATGGACGCAAGCCGCACAGGATGGTGGCGGTTCAACGAACATTATGACCGCAACGGCTACTGCGACAATCCAGCGAGAGGCTACTGACATGCCCGATGCCAAGACAGATGCGCGAGAGACGCTGATCCACACAATTTGCCCGCACATCAAACAATGGTGTGACGAAACCGACATGCCAACTATCTGCGAGAAATGTCCGGCCACGGTAAAAACTTCGCAGGGTGAAGGAGTGCAGATGTGCCGTCTTAACGCTGAGAAGGCAGCCGACGCCATCCTCGCAGCCCAGAGGTATGACGTGCAGACCGGGTACGCCGTTGGCCTGTCAGAGGCTCTCTCAAAAGGATTTATGACGGCCCGCGCCTATGTTGATTATCAGATTATAATCAGTTTCGATGCTCTAGAAGATATGCAGGCGGCTCACACCCTCCTTTGCACGCTCTCATCGGCTGACCGATCAAGACCCAAAGTAATCGGGCGCGTGACAGGAAAAGAATACGACGGCGATCAGGTGGCTGGGATGCCCGGCGCGATCTGCCATGCCTGCGGGTTGAAGGATTATCCGTGCGTCAATCCTGACTGCCCGAACCGTACCACGCATTCCTCCACTCATCGCGGGGGACAATCATGACCGCCGTTCGCGCCGCTTCAACTCCCGTTCAACGGCTTCCCGGACGAACGCCGTCCGCTCCTCGCCCTCGGCCAGGACGGCATCGATCCGGGCAAACGTCCCGGCGGCGAACCTGGCCTGCATGTCCTCCGACCACTTTTTTATGCGTCCCATGCTCTTTTTCTCATATGAGGTATTGACGATATCTAATATCAGATATATAACTCATATCAGGAATTGGCGCAAGGGAGTTACGGCGATGGCAAAGACCCTCTACTTCAACGGACTGACCGAACTGAAGAGCGTCCACCACGACGGCCGCAAGCTGGTTGGTGAGCCGGTTGATTACACCCCGGTCTATATCCAGGGTGAAGGCTGGAAGCACAACTATCTGCCCGCCAACCGCGTCATCAACTACAAGCCCAACCCATCTCGCCACGAATGCGACGCCCGCTGCATGAACGCCTCGGGCCGCACGATGAACTGCGAATGTGCCTGCGGCGGCGTGAACCACGGCAAGGGCCGGTTTAGCTGTGAGGCCGCAGCATGAGCCGGGATAGCTACGAGATCCGAGAGGGCGAGAAGCTTTGGCCGCTCGTCCAGATGGTCCGCAATACCCATTACGATGATCTGACGCCGGATCGCGTCCAGCAGCTTGTCGAAATGGTCGATGGCTGGCGGATCACGGACGCCGAGGGCAAGCGCATAGATCGCGGCGCCTCGCGGCTCCTTTTGCAAGACCGGGGATGACAATGGACAAATGCAAGCGATGCCAGCGCGAATATCACGACGATGAAGACGATGACGGATTCGAGACGGGGCTTTGCTACCAGTGCTTCGAGGACTCCCTCGAAGAATACGAGGAACGGCGGCGAGAGCGTATCGCCCGCGCAAACGAGTATTGAGATGAGCTACGACGATTGGAAAACGCATAATCCGGACGATGACCGATGCGAGTTTTGCGGTGCCTCGCCGTCAGAATGTCGCGGTGGCTGGCAACCGAACGCCTGCACCGGAGAATGCGGCAAGGGCTGGCGAGACCCGGACCACGAATACGAGAAAATGAGGGATGAGGCATGAAGATCGTCACCAACTATGTCTATCCGCCGATTCCTATTCGCCAGTTCGACTGGTCCGCAATCGACGATGACACCTATGACGGCGAAGGCTGCCTGATTGGATATGGCGCAACCGAACAGGAAGCTATCGACGACCTGCTGGACAAAATGAACGACGACGGCCTGTCTGATGCCGAACAGAAGGCACAAGCGGCGCGATGCGGCTGCCGCGGCTCGGACGACTACTGCGCCTGCCAGAACGTACCGGACGCGACCACGAAGGCCGAGCGCCGCGCAGTTGCGCTTTCGTCGCGAGACTCACGATGACAAAACAGCGCAAGAAAACTGAGGTGTTCCTGTTCTTCCGCGAGGGCATGTTTTACCCCGTCGAGATTCCGCGCGACGAAGTGCTGGCCAACGTCGAACTCAACCCCGGTACGCTTAAAGTCGAAGACATCCAAGGCAACATCGTTTGGAGGCCGCAATGAGCGAGCAAATGCAGAAACTTGTCATGGGCAGCATCGTTTGCATGGGGCCGAACGACGAAGAGGCTATTCCCTACGATGAGGCCGTAATCCATTTCGAGGGCGACGAGGACTCCGAGATCAGGATCAATTGCCCGGGCGCGCTTAGGCTGGCTCCGAAGATAGTCACTGCCGTCAACGAGCATGACGGCCTTGTGGCCCGGATGGTCGAAGCAACGCGCCTTATCGATGAGGGCAGCGATAACATGGTCAAGCTGATGGCTGCGGAAGCCCAGCTAGCTAAGGCGATGGCCGTGGTCACCGAGATTGCCAATTTGCCGAATGGCCAAAGAAGCCACGGAGATATCGGCGTTCTGGCCGTCAACAAGACGAAGGCCCTCCTCGCTGATGTGGGAAATGTTGGGGAGACAAAGACATGAGCGAGGGGACTACCTGTTACGAGCGCGACGAAACTTTATGTGAGGACCAGATGTGCTTACGCATGGGATGCCGCATTCGTAATGAACGTCTGGGCATGAGTGAGCGCACGCCGAACGAGCACGAGTATCTAGTCAAATCCGTTGACGTGCTGGAAAGTAACGCCAGGGTGCAGGCCAAGCTATTGGCAGATACAGGACGCCAGCGTGACGCGCTGGTGAAGGCGCTAGAATCCACGCTGTGCGAACTCACGGCCTGCGGCAAACAACTTGGCGCTAGAGAGGGCGGCAGCGTTTGGTACGCACAGGAGAAGGCGCGGCGCATCCTCGCTGCTGTCGGATCACCAACAGGGGAACGGACATGAGTTGTATGCAATGCCCGGCGTCAATATGCCCGCTGATCGCGCCGAAGGGTTCGCCGTGGACCGGAGAGTATGGCGGCCCTTGCCCTGATCATGATGACCTAGACACGGACGGCTGCCCGTGGTGGTCGATGGCCTGCTCTGTCGGCGGCATCCAGCATCAGGTTGAGGAAGCGGCGGCAAGCGGCGGCAAGTCCTTTGTGATCGGCCCGAACTACCCGCACCGCGACACGATCGGAAACTCCCGCACATACGATTGCCCGAAGGTTTCCGTCTGCCGCTGGCAGGAGCAAGCCGAGAAAGCCGGCCGCGCTCTTTGCCCGCCACGTGATGCTCTCTCGCGCGGGATGGACCCGCGCGTGTGCAATTTCTGAGGTGCGGCCATGACCGCATCCACGGTGTCTCCGGCAGAACGCGAGACGGATAAGCCATGATCCTGCCCGAGGTCACCACGGCAGAAGCCCTTGCCCAGCATCTCGGCTGGCCGGAAAGACGTGTGCGAAGGATCGCAAGGGCTCTTGGTGCGTGCCTCGTTTCGGGCGATAGTATGGTGCTTACCGAAAAAGACGTTCTCAAAATCATGGAGTCGCAGCGATGTCGCTCAAGCTCTACAGGCGCGGCGAAATCTGGCACTACCGGGGGACAATCGGGCCAGCCGAGAAACGGTGCCGACTTGGGGGATCTTGCAAAACGGGAGACCGGGATCAAGCGGCGCGTCAGGTTGCCGAGATCGAAGCCCGATACTGGAAAGGTTGTTTCGATGGTCCGGGCTCGATCCTGACCTTTGCCCAGGCCGCCGCATTGTTCGAGGCCGCCGGCAAGCCCACTACATTCCTTGAACCGATCAAGGACTATTTCAAGGAGACGCTGGTCAAGGATATCACCAGCGGCACGGTGCGAACAATGGCGATTGAACTCTACGGGCATTGCAGCGGGGCGAGCCGGAACCGGCTGGCGATCACCCCGACGCAATCGGTCATCAACTTCAACGCCGAATCCGATCGGTGTTCGCCGATCCGGGTCAAGCGGTTCAAGGCCGAAACGAAGGTCAAGGTTCCGGCCACGCTGCAATGGGTGAAGGCTTTCGCGGTCGAGGCGCCGGCCCACCTCGGGGCCTATGCCCTGTTCATGTTCCTGACCGGCTGCCGGCCGAGCGAGGCGCTGAATGTCCGCTGGGAGGATATCAGCCTCAACGGCTGCACGGCGCTGATACGAGAGACGAAGGTCTCTACCGAGCGCACCGCGCATCTGCCGACCTCGCTAGTAACGGCGCTGGCGAACATCCCGCGCGTGAATGATCGGCCGGTGTTCATCTATCGGACCTATGACGACATGATGCAGCTTTGGAACGCTACCATTGAACGTGCAAAGATCCCGCGCCTTACGCCGCATTGCTGCCGTCACGGCTTCGCTACCGAACTGCTGCGGGCCGGTGTCGATGTCGTCACCGTGGCCTGGCTGGGCGGCTGGAGTTCACCGGCCCAGGTGTTCAAGACCTACGGCCATGCGCTCAAGGATCGGACGCTTACGGACGTGCTGACTGGCACGAAATTGACACAGCCAATCTTGGCAGCGGTCGAATCGTTAGAAAAGACAGCATAATTTGACTTAAGCAGGTTCCCGCTGTTTGAACCGGGTTAAAATTCACGGGGCCGAAATTCCCCATATTTAAAGGAGCTTTAGCGCGATGACAGATTCGAAAAATGGCCAAACTACCGTGAACGATCCGCGAACTCAGGCGGGTGCTGACACAGAACTGACACAGCCGCGTTCGCCGGATGTTCGCGGTTGGACCTACTTCGTGCGCGATGGCGACATGATCAAGATCGGATCTTCGATGAGGCCGCGAGATCGGATTGGCGCTTTGCAGACCGGAAGTTCAAGGTCCCTCGAAACCTTGGCGATCGTATCCATGGAGATTGCAGACGAGTTCGGCACTCACCAGCGATTTTCCCACCTTCGCGTCCGCGGGGAGTGGTTCCGAGCTGAGCCGGATTTGCTCCAGTTCATTAAGAAGGTCAAAGCGCAAATGACCCGAAGGGCCACCAGTTCAGCCCCCAAGGTCGATCCGGTTATGACCGGACTGCTTCTGATGAGGAAGGCGCACGGCGCGGATACCCCGATGGGCTGCGCCTGCTCGAACCTTGCCGAGCAGATTCAGGTGATGGCCACATACGAAAGGCCAGCGTGGGCCACACACGAATGCCAGACGCTGCCTTGGATGATGGAACAGCAGATGAAGCGCATTGAGGCACTCAAGTCCGCGAACAACTGAACCTTAAAAGCCGCTACGGGCGGCAGGAGGATGACAGATGGCTTACGGAATCCAAGACCCAATCGACCTCGCCCGCGTGATCGCAGGCATGTCCTACGGCGGCCTGCTGGAAGTGGCGCGTGACCTTGTGGACATGAACAAGGATGAGGACGTTAAGCGTGACGTTGGGACCGAACACGGGATGGCGGATACCCTGTACGATTGGGCGAAAGCCCAGGTCGAAACGGCCGACGAAGAGGCCCGGCTTGCCAAGGCCGCATAACCAATTTCCAAAGGAGTGTTGTGATGGCGAAGAGAGCAGAGACCGGCTGGGCTATCGTCGGGAACCATGGCCTCTACACGGGCTGGCGACTAACCCGCCGCGATGCAATCGAAGACCACATTTCGGACCTTTACGGCGCCACGGGCTGGGGCCGTGGATTGAACGAGGAACAGCAGTCAGCGTGGAGGAAGTGCCGTCATAACGGCGATCGCGCGGTCAAAGTCACCCTCACTTACGATCATCAATAAACACGGAGCAGACAAGATGCCATTCCCAAGTGCAGCCCACGATGCAGCCCAGCGCGCCTATGGTATCCTTTGGCGCGACCCATCAAGCTCGATCCATTCCAAGGCGGCGCGAAAAGAGCTATTTGACGCCCTATCACACGAGGAGCGCCGCGCTGGAATCGCATGGGCAATGGATTTGTTTGGCCCGATGAGCGACCGGGAGATGATGATGGCAGACATGCGCGTCGGCGTGTTCCCGAATAGGTCAACGGAATCTGTGGCAGTCTCGAATGGAGAGCGTTGATGAGCGCGTACTGCAACGTCGAATTTGATGGTCTTGGGATGGTTTGCCGAAGGTGCGGGAGTTGGAATCGCGGGAGCGAATATCCCGAGTGCCCGCCCTACATTACTCGACTTGAGCCTGATGGGAAGCGTCTACCCCACATCAAGACGCCGGAAGAAAATACAAAAGCGTGGGTAACGTGGTCCGCGTATGAGGACATGCAGCACCCAGCACCCCAATCCTGACCGAACATTGAGGATGAGAACATGACAGACGACGATTCAGACGAAACGGAAGGACGCCGCTTATACCGCGATCGTGCCGACGTGCTAGCCAAGTCGCAAGTCGCTTACGGAAAGAGGCGGGTTAGGCCTCTAAAAGAACCGGAGAAAGATGATCCAGGCAGGCCGGTGCCAAAGCACGGCTCTGGACCATGACCGAACATCGAGGATGACGACTATGCTGTATAAGATGGAGGAGACACGGGAAGATCAGTGGACGATCTATCGGCGTGTTTGGTTTTGGTGGAGGCCCATCATGGTTCGATCTGGCTTTGAACGCGCCGTCGCTGCCGTCCGTGCGCTTAAACACTCTTGAGCAGGGAGTAATACCGATGAAATGTGCCTGCCCTTCAAACGACGCTCATAACTGCTGGGCGCTGCGGTATCACGGCCATACGGGGGTGTCCGAACTGACCGTCAACAACGAGGGCGGTCCTTGTGAGTGCGCCTGCCACGGCGACGGCGTGTACGAATGTGACGACTGGGAGGACGATACCCGGCCGTTGGTCGCCGCGCCACCCCAATCATAAACAGGGAGCCACGATGAAGATCGGCGACAGGTGCAGGATTACCCAAGAGCTTCTTGCGATGCAGCCCCGTCGCAGGTCAAAAACCGTGGGAACAATCGTTCGAGAATCGGGAGAGTGTTGGGTGGTGCAGATCGACAACAAGGCAGGAGCCGACAGGATCTATAAGGGGTACGTCGAACCCGAATGTCACCCGCAGTACTAAACAGAGACCACCATTATGGATATCACCGGGGCGCTGCTGTACTACAATCCAAAGCCCAAGAAGGGCCGCTACGGGCGGGTACGGCGAAAGTCTTTCGCGTGGTTCGGGTCATGGGCCCACCGAACCAGGACGGCCCGTAAGGGCGCCTATCGCCCACGATCCTAAGCGAGGAACCCCGATGATCCAATTGCCTCTAATGGTCGGGATGTGTTTCGTCGCCATGTTCGGCGCCATCGTCGTTCGCCCTCGTCGGCTACAAATCGCGGCCGTGGTATTGGCGGTCTGCCAAGTCGGCATTACGATCTACTATGTGGCGTCACGTACCCAGTGATGGCCAAACAGAGAGGTACCATGGAAGAATTAGCAAAATGGATGATGGGAAGCGTTCTGGTCACAGCTGGCGCTATCTCGATGGGATATGGCGCCGGATTGATGTGGCGCGCGTGGTGGGCTGCATGAGGGCAAGGCATCTGAACAAAAAATGAGCCCGCCAACCGTAGCCCCAAGGGGTTCGGCTGACGGGCTCTAGTCTGGGGAGTTGAACTCGCAGGGCGAGCTACTTACCGGCAAGGAAGGGAGCCGAACAGTTACGAAGCGCCGAGAGGCGCAAACACGCATTTCGTTTCGACGGGGAATCCCCAAACGCACCGCCAATAAAACCGATCAATCGATGGCGCGGCCTTGTTGAACTTCACGACCTCACCATCAGGGAAATGATACCCGTCAGGTCTGACCTTGATCTGATCGACCGTGTAGGCTTGGCAATCGTTATTACCGCAACAATATTGCCCGATGGCGTTCTGGCGCTTTTCTTGGCCGATCCAGTTTTCGGGGTTATCATGGGCGAGCGCGCCACTGACGAGCATGAGAATCAACCCGATAAGCATCAGCGGCCCGGCTGCCCCGTTGTGCTTATCGCAGAGCATCAGCCATACGCCGAGCAATCCGATAATGGCGCCGATCGCGATCATTTGAACCACCACACTAGCCAGAGCACGGCAGCCAGAGTCCACGCGGCCCAGATCATCCATGCCCCTTGGAAATCCCCCGGCGACGACCTCATGCCGTTGGCAAATAGGACCGCGACGGACCATACGGCTGCTGCAATGGTCCCGAAGATTGCGAGGACGATCATATCAGCCCCACCGTCTTAGCCGCCGCCACTACAAACACCATGAGAGGAGCGGTGCAGATCAGGAGCCAGCCGAAGAATGTTTTCATCAGCCAGCGTCCACGAATGCGAGAATCCGATGGCGGCTATAGGTTCCTTCATGAACCGTGCGGCTGCCTCCCTTGCGCCTTCCGGCGTTGCCTGAGACGATGATCGGATTGCCCTTGGCATCGAAGCCTGAGACGACACCGACGTGCCCGCCGCCTCGCCTGCCCATTACAGCGATATCCCCGACGCGACCGGAAGTTCTGGGGAGTTGGAGCCAGTCCTTTGCGTAGTTCGGGTTCTTGACCTTGGCGGCAGCAGCAGGGGCCACCATCGCCATGAACCGGCCGCACCAGAGCGAACGCCATCCGGTCGGGTTGGTCCCCAGATAGGCGCGGGCTTGGGCTACCAGGGAATTGCCAATGGCGGCGGTGCTGGCCTGATGCGAAACAGCCAACTTATGCCCGTTTTTATTGGCTATCGCCCCGGTGCTGAGATTGGCTTTAGGAGCCCGTACAGCCCGCCTCACGACAGGCCCGCCGAACCCCACTTCTCTGGCGATATAGCGCCCTCTGTCCGTCCTGACTTGATCTGGGGTGGATGCAGAAGGGGTGACGCAGGGAAAAGTTATGTTGCACTCAGGGTGCATAGCTGGAGTGCGGACCTTTCGGGCATGGGCTGGCGAAGCCACCAACAGACATGCGAAAGTGACCGCACAAGTGATGCGCAGCATATTGAATCTCCTGTGATGATTTAGAGAGGGGCGAACTCGCCGAAGTATTTGGCTTCAGCCGCCTTCCGTGCGGCGATTGCCTCAGCTTTTGTATCGTACCTGACTTGAAATTTTTTATAGCCAATGCCGATATGGGCTTTCCACTTGCCCCGGCGCTTGTCCCACGAAACCCCGCTAACTCCGCTCGTGCTGCGACGAGACAGCCCGGAGTTTTGGCGGTTCTGAGAGGTTGTCACAGACCGAAGATTTGAAATCGCATTATTCGCCCTATTGCGGTCAATGTGATCTATTTCAGATGGCCACTCTCCGTGAACATAGAACCACGCCAACCGATGCGCCAAAAATAGCTCGCCACCAACGCCGACGCGGATGTATCCATAGGGCGGCATAACATTGCCAGCCACGGCGCCAGCTAATCCCCGGCTTTCACGAGCGACCCAAGTAAAAACACCCGTCTCTCGATCGTAGTTCAGAAGCGATCGGAGGCGCTCCAAAGTTAGTTTCCGCGCTATAGGTTTCGGCAAATCAGATGCTCCAAATCACCATTATTTCTAGCATATTTTGAAACAAAACGGAATCCCTACTTCCCCAGCATCGTCTTGATGCCGAGCCATAACGCTCCGAGGAAGCCGGTGACGATGATGGTAACGATGGTTTTGAAGGCGTAGGTTTGCGTTTGCTCTATGCTCTTTCGCCAGCGCCGCAGGTGGCGAAAATCGGCCTGCATCTCCTTGCGGTCTTCCTCCTCGATTCCGAACGAGGTCAACAGCGTTGTGATAGTCCGCAGAACAACGTCGTCAATATTGTCCTCATGCAGGCGCTTTTGCTCTGCCAAGACCTCCGCAACGACTGCTCTGACTTCGTGTTCGTGCATAGATTCTTCACCTTTGGGCGGCATTCCTATTCCTAGCCTTCAATGGAAATTCACGTTCCGTTGGGGGTCAGGCTCGGCTCACCGTTTGCGCGATGAGTCGGGCCGCTTGGTACTCAACGCTTTAGAATTCTCGCCACGTTCTCAAATCCACGCTTGCCGAAATAGAACATGACAACGAGATTTGCGGTTGTCGCGGCAAAGCCGCCAGTAGGGTCGCCTTTAGCACCAAGGCCGTCAGTTACGCCGAGCCCTAGCACTTTATCCCACACCAGCAACTTGCCGAAGTATATGGCGACGAAGTACCCCATCAGCTTGTCAGGCTCGTACCAATGCCCGATCTCTGCTATACGATACTGCATGATAGCATTGGTTTCGGAGACTTGCGCGGCGATCTCGGAAGACGCGGTTTCGCTGGCGATCTTTTCGGATGTGTTCCCGGCCGCGAGCTTGGCCTTGTATCCATCGATCAGCCCTTTGACGACAGGCCCGCCGATGAAGCTGAGCAAGGTCATCCACATCTCAGAGCGTCCTGCGTCGTGCGATCTCAGTAAGGATGCCAGCAACCGCAACAGCGCAGAGCATCTTGAAAACAGCCTTGGCGTCCATGCTCGTCAGTTGCGTGAAGTCGTATCCAGCAAAGGCATAGATCACTCCTGCCGCGACAATGCCGCCGATATATTGGATGCGCGCCCATAGGATCGTAAGCGAGTCCTTGAAGAACGCCTTAACTTTGTCAAAAGTCGAAATCATGCTTTCCTCCGAAAGATTGCAGCGAAGATCGAAGCGATGAACGCGCCGAGTGATCCCTTTGCAGGGTTGGTGATGGAAGGCGCGGCGGGCTTTTCGGTCGGGATTGGTGTGAACGTGATATTGGGGCGTGGTCCAATCCCGCTCCCGATCGGGACAGCAACGCCGGCAGCTTTCCATGCGGTGAGCCACGCCCTTCGATCTGCGAGTCCAATCGTGCCGCCGTTCAGCCGTTTCGTGACGTTAAGAATGTCATCCGCTTTCGCGTAGGGCAGGCACCCGCAGTTGATGAAATCCGCCACGCCGCATTCCAGAAAATGCTTTGGATCGTTGACGAGTTCAGGATGGTTGACGACATCAAGGCCAACCGCTTTTGCGAGCCGCTGGTAGCCTTCCTTACCCGTCGTCTGCGATGCGCCACGGCCCCGGTAATTCCAGCCGTCGTCAGATCCGGTAGCGTTCCCCATGCGCCCGTTGTAGACTTTGTTTGCTAGTGCCCTCGGATTGCCAGCGTAAGGAGCTGCACTGTCCATCGTCGGGAAGCGCGACGGCCATACCTGCATCATCCGACCCGCCGTGTAGTTGAGGTTTTCAACCACGTCATGACCCGCCCCGCATTCATGGCTGATCTGGGCCATTACATGCGCGACCAGGAGCGGCGAATTGATCCCATAGCGCTGGAATACATTCCCGGCGGTTTCGATCATTCCGGCCCGTAAACCGGGGATTTTCTCGTCACCGTGTGGCCATAGGCGATTCAGCGCCTGCCCAAAGGTTTCGGTCATACTTGCTCGCTGTGGGGTTGTGGTGGTAGAAGGCCACGTTGGATGGTGGAAAGTTCAGATGAGCCTCAAAACGTGGTTGCGCATATGCGTCTTTCTAACGATCCCGTCATTGGCTTTTAGTGCGTCATCTCTCATCGTCATTGGCGGGGTTCTGACAGAGACGAAAGCTCAAGTCGTTTCCGAACGAGAACGTATAGACAAACTTTCCGATTTGATGATTGCCACATCTCGCGAGATGCGACGATCGCATGAAGAACGAAATGAAGACCTCGCTTTGCGAATTTCAGTGATGTCCAGAACGGTTTCAGCGCGCATCGACAACGCGGAAACCAATCTTGACAGGATCACTCAAAGAATGAAGCGGATAGAGGCCAGCGCCGCTGCGCGGAGACGTTAGAACGGCGCCCCACTCGCACATAGCCCTTGGGTTTTTGCACGGACTCGCTTATTAAGGCTCGCGCTAATCTGCCTCGTAGACACCAGTAATATGCAGATTACGCCCACTGGCTCCGGGATAAGCCGCATTATAGTCCAAAATGTCTATTACGGAAGTTGTAGCTCCTGTGATAGCAGTCAGGGCTATAGTTACTGAGCGTATTCCACTGAAAGTAAAAGTTTTGCCGGTTTTAGACGCAACAGGTAGCGTTACTGTAACCCAGCTGGCTGCTGTGCCATTAGTGGTAATCACTATATGAGCGTCAAATGCGACAGTCTTGCCAATCTGCTTATAACTTCCACTAGCACTAACAGTCGTGAAACTTCCAGCACCAGCAGTAACAGTGGGAGTATAACTTGACCAAGCTCCGGTCGCGTCCGTGCCGCCAACCGAGAGCGAGAGAACGTCAACATTGCCGTTGAATTTGCTGGGGGTGGTCCCCGCCGAATAGAACGCATAATCCAGCGTTCCGCCCTTGGTCAGCGCCGCGCAATAGAACCCATAATTGTTGGTGACGGCTCCCGTTCCGACCGCCTCGGCTGCGTAAAAGCCATAACGATTTGTTGCTGTCCCGGTGTTTATCGTTGGGGCGTCATAGCAGCCAAAGATGTCATCAATCGTTGATGAACTCCCGTAGGTGGGGCGCGACTGGAAACTGACAAGGTGGTTATATGCCGTCGTCCCTGTGACGGTAAACGCGGAATCATAGGCGTTAATCCCAAGAGCCGCCGCACCAAGGTTAAACGTGGAATTGCAAGTGAAGTCGTGTGGAGAAGTTGACCCGGTATATGAGCGCGAAGATGCAATATTAGGAATTGTCGAAACTGTAGAGTTGTCCCCAACATGGAGCGGCGCGGCTGGTGTGCTTTGAGCAACACCAACATTTCCGCCAGTGAACAGCGCGGAATAGGTGCCGTTGCTGAAGGTCTTTTGACCAGTAAAGGTCTCAGTGTTTCCTAGTGTCGCCAGCGTACCAGTGGCGGCGGGGCCTGTTAAGGTCGTGCCGTCGATCAGGGTCAGTGTGGCCGATGTAGCAGGCGCCGTAATCGTGACTTTATTTATGGACGTTGCCGTCGCAACCCCGAGTGACGGAGTGGTCATCGTAGGGGAATTAAGTGTCGGCGATGTCAGCGTCTTGTTCGTCAGCGTATCGGTCGTTGCCTTTCCCACGAGGGTATCTGTCGCGGATGGAAGCGTTAGAGTTGTCGTACCTGCGATTGCCGTTGCGATGACGGTTGTGTTGCCGGAAGTTGACCCCTGGAAAACAGCCGTCTTGATTTCGTTGATGTCGTTATTGTTCATGTCCAGATCGGCGGACATACCCCCCTTCCCTGTTCGGGAAAGGCTATCGGTTATTTCTGTATCGAGTTCATCCCAGAATGCATCCGCATCGACCGGGCTGATTGTGGTACCGGATACAGGAGCAGTAAACGAGTTTGAAACGCGGGTGTACGTCCCGCTTGCATCGCGTGCCATTCATTAAACTCCAGCGAATATGATATAGTTGAGGATGATGGTTGGCTGCACGATGCCAAAGGCTATGCTGGTGCCGCCCTGCGCCGTGCCAGTGAAACTGGATGAAACGGTGATGAGGGATGTGATTATCGTTTGATCGCCACCCGTGGCGGTGCCGCCGACACCAACATTGGTTCCCGGCTTGATAAAGCCGTAAAGAGTGCTCCCGCCATTGACCACGGTGCTCGATATCGAGCCCGAAGGGGTGTAAGCGGGAAGATTCCCGGTTCCGATCGTTTGCGTCTCACCGCCGCCGGTTGCGCCCAGCGTATCGCCATTAAGGCCGTCATCGGCATTCGTGAGGCGTTCTGCTCCGACCCCGCCCCCCATGTCATCTCTGCCGGCAACAACGCGCCCGCGAAGATCGGGGAGGTTAAACGTAGTGGAGCCGTCTCCCGTGCCGTAGGTTGTGCTGAGGGCGGCAAAGAGTGCCGAATATGTCGTTCTGGAAACGGCCTGTCCGTAGCAGAATAGATAGCCGGATGGTGCCGATGTGCCAGAATATGGAAACGTCACGCCAACCGGCAACAAAGCAAAACTATTTTGCTTCACCGTCGTAGCGTTCATGTCGCCGGTAACTGTTGCGCCCGTAGTCGCAACGTCGATGATCTTGGTGCCTCCGACCCCAAGACCAACATTGTTGGCGCCGATGCGATAAAGCCCGCTGTCGGTATCAGAGCCGAAAGTTATGCCGGGAGCCGCAGCCGTTCCGCTGGCCGCCTTCAGGGGGCCTGTCATGGTAGACTGACCGTCCACGGCAACCGAATTAGTCATTTCCGTTGCCAGATCGGACCAGTTCTGATTGTGGCCGCTTGCGGTGATAGTCGCGCCGGACGCGAACGTGTTGACGACCGAATATGTCCCAGTGCCGTTGCGGGCCATTCAGATATCCTTTAGAATTGAAAAACCCGCCACGGAGGGCGGGTCTGATGGAAGTTCTCGCGTTCTTGGCAGTGACGGCACTCGGGCTTTTCGTCAGCGGCCTTTGGTGGCTGTGGCGCAGCCAGTTTGATAATATTTATCTTCCGTGGTTGATCTGGATGACCGTTTGTATTGGTTACGCTGCTATCTACGACCGGCGGCAGGCGCGGTTGCGCCAATCCACAATGGCGACGAAAGAGCCGACGAAACTGCCCTCGCATTAGCCCCTGTGGTTTGCGCTGAACCCAGAAGCATCAGAGCCACCCGCCGGGCTTCCGGGCCCTGCTGCGCCAGAATGCGCCCTATCTGATCCTTCGTGGTCGCGTTGCTCTGACCTGACATTAGCTTCGCTATGGCATTGGCGGCTTTGAGGCCCAGCGAGGTCGCTGTGATATCAGTTGGAATATTGCCGCCGGCCGCGCCCTTCATGGCGTCGGCGGCTTCCGTCCTCTGCGCCGTTTGCGAGTTCTGGACGATCTTCTGATAGGTGTCGCGGAATTGCCGGTTCGCTGAAATGTCCCCGGCCACGCGATCGCGCGGCCCCTCCCCGAACACGGTCCCAAGCTTCTGATAATTCCAGTCCTGCGGCGTGGCGAAGGTCTTTTCCAGTTGGTTGAGGTCGTTGATATTGGTGCCGACCCGCCGGTCAATATCGGCGCGAGTACCTTGGCGAACCCGAATGGGGGCGGCTGAAGGCCCTATTTGCGCACCCTGCGGCAGTGCCGCTTGCGTCATTTCGTCAGCAAGTTCAGTCGGGCGGATGGCGGTCTTGCCGCTATCGAGGACTTGCGACCCGCGTTGCAGCCCCGCAGACTGGCGCGATAGCTCTGCGAATTGCGCGTCAACATCTTTCAAACCGGGAACATTTGCCAGTTCGGCATCAACCGCCTGCCGAGCCCGCGTTAGAATGCGGATCGTGTTGGGGTCAACCTCGGTCGTCAGCATACCGTCAATGGCTTGGCGGGTATTGAGTAGCGTGTCGGGGCTGCGATCAAGCCCGCCCTGACCATCATTTAGCATTTCGCGCACCTGACGCGCCGCCCGTTGCGCTGGCCCGCGCTCTACCCTTGCAACGGCGTCCAGATTTTGCGCCAGTGCTTGGGTATTCATCGGCGGTGCGCCATGCGCCGCCGCCACGCCAGCATCATCAAGAACCTGTCCATAAGCCGGGCCTAGTGCCTCGCGGCTCTGTGCCAGCCCTGCTTCCACCCGTGAGGGAATCGGCGCCGGCCCGAGGTTGGTGTCCAGCGACTGAGAAAGGCGGGTGGCGGTTTCTTGGTCGCGGGTTCTGAGCGCGTTTACCAGTTCACTTCGACCGGCGCCCGTTCCCGTGCCTGCGCCCTGCCCAAGCCCGAGCATGGCAGGGCCAGCATCGGGTAGCATAGCGCTGTCACCGAGCTGGCCCAGATTGCGAAGCCCGGCCTCGTCGGCCTGCGCCGCGCCGCGCAAGAGTGCCGACGCCCCGCGGCCCGCGCCCTCGACCCGAGGACCTAGAAATGCGGAGCCAGCGCGATAGCCGGCGCCCGCAACAGAGCCAACCACAGGAAGGCCGGCACCGATCGCGCTGCCGGTCAATGCCCCCTTGCCGGCATTCTTGAAATAATCGCTGATCTTGTCGGAATAGGTGTTTCCGGCCCCCTGCGCGGCACCGTACCCGGCACCCTCCGCGCCGTAGCCCATAACCCGCGCCAGAAGCCCCGGGCCAACCCGCCCTGCGAGCGTCAGTCCGCTTTTCATCAAGCCGGCGCCGCTTAGAACGCCGCCCACGCCCTCTCCTATGGCAGAGCCTACCGGGGCGGCTTCGCGGACGGCCTGGGTTTTCTCGCGCTCCGATTTTACGCCAGCGTCATAGGACGGGGCCTGCCCGGTCAAGTAATTCATACCGCCGGCAAACTTGTCAGCAAGCCCGAACGTCGCGCCGTTGGCGATCATGCGGGCGCCGCTATCCAATGTGCTGCCGATACGCGAGAGTTGATCCCCGATGGGCGTCGATGCCTGAACCGAGTCGATAGTATCCCCGGCAGTTTCATTTGAGGACTGCGGCCCGGTCTGCCCGCCGATCATCTTCTGAAACGCCGCAACCGCCGATTTTGCGTCCGGGGCTACAACGTCAAAAACCTTGCCGTCCGGGGATTTCAGTTCAAATGACGGCATTTATTGCGCCTTCGGCTTGATCTGAACGCCGTCAATTACGGTCCATCCGCCCTCATCATTCGGGCGAACGCTGGCACCGGGATTTTTCTTCACATAGTCGCGATATTCCTTCATCGGGTCCGGCAATTCACGGATTTGCCGGTCTGCCTCCTTGCGGGTGATGTCGCCATTGAGAACCGAGGATGCGATTTCGCCAGCTTTTAACTTGTTCTCGTAAAGCCCCTGCATCACGCGGGCGGCGAGATCGTTGCCTTCTGGCGTGTTGCCGAGGGTGGGCAGTGATTTAAGGAAGTTCTTCAGTTCATAATCGGACTGTGCACCGGAGCCCTTGACGCGCAGACTCGGACCGACACGGTTAACGATGGCTTCAAACGCTTGTATCTCGGGCAGCTTCTCGACATCGATCCCGAGAGCCTGCGCATAGGGGCCAAGCGCAGCCTTAACCTGCGCCTCCTTGCCGGTCCCGATCTGCTTTCCCAAGGTCGTGAGGGTCTGAACGTCCGAAAGCATCTGCTTTGCTTGCGGCACCTCGTCTACGATTTCAGCGTACCGCTTAGCCGTGAGTTTTCCTGCTTCCTTGGAAAACTCGTTTTCGCCGCGCTGGTCAACCGTGACATTGGTGCTAGGCCCGCCGAGACGCTTCGCGTTGAAGTCCTGCCAAAACTTCTGTGTGTCCGGCGTTTTTGCATTCGGGTCGGGAAAGCCCAGCTTTTGCCAATTGCGCTTGGCGTATTCAACCTCGTTTATTGCGGTATCTCGGCGCGGGTCAGCCTCAATCTTCCCGGTGGTGGTATTTTTCTGAAACGGAATGCCGCCCTCATCGACGCCTTGAACATACTGCTCGGTTGGCTTGGCATACTGCAAATAAAGCTGCCATGCCTGTGCGCGGGTGCGCGGGTCCGAGCCGAGCCTGCGGATGGTGGCCGCGGCTTCCGGAGGGATCTGCATCTGCGTTCTGCCGGGTGCGGCGGGAACACCCTGCGGTGAAGCAGGCGTGGCCTGCGGGGCCGCCGTCGCGGGGCCAGCCACCTGATAGGGCTGTTCTTGTGGTCCAAGTGCCGTCGTGAACTTCTGGCCGTATTGCGCAACCGTGGTCCCGAGCTGGTCCTTACGGTTCGGGTCGTTCATGCCGCGTTCGCCGGCAAACCACGCCTTGGCCGCGCCTTCAGGGCCGTACTTCTGTGCATACTGACCGAACTTGGCGTTAAAGATTGTGTCCTGCGCCTGTGGGCTTGCCACGAATGCCTGCGGCGTCAATTCCTGTCCGAGAACTTCACGCGACCACGGTCCGACGTTGGCCCCCATGACTTGATACTTGCCATAGGCGCGGTCCCCCGTTTTCGTGACGGGCCCGAGCGCGTCGTATTTCCCGCCGCTCTCGATGGAGGAAATCGCATTGCCGTAATTCGGCGCGGCGGCGGTCGGTGCCGTTGGTGCAGTCGGGGCGGAAGGCTGCGCTGGTGCTGCCCCGCCAAGTCCCGGCAGGTTGTCGAACATGGCCGAGCCTGCGGCCTTGTCCTCGACATCGGCCCGGTTCGCTAGATAGCCGCCCATACCGCCCTGCAAGGCCCTGGCAATCGCCACCAATGGCCCCTGCGCAGGGGAGGCGTCTGTGCCGTTTTTCAGCAGGGACAGCGCGTAGCGCCGCCTTACGTCTATCTCGGGCGATGATCCGAAGAATTCAGCGGCCATCGGCTATCTCCTGAACCCGCCAGAGGCCCATCCACCAAGCGCGGCGCCGCCAAGACCGCCGAGCGCGCCCCAGACGGCGTTGTTCGCGCCGACTTGGGTATTGTATTGGTTGTTCAGGGCGCTCTGCTGCATGTTGACCGCGCCCATGTAGTCGGTCGGGGCAACATTGGTCTGCGGCGTGTTGGTGAAGTTCGGCTGTTGCACGCCGGAATTGCTCAACAGGGCGCCGATCTCGTTCAAGGGCTGATTGCGCTGCGCCAGCGCTTCCGTGGCGGCCTGCCCGCGCCCGGCCAGAAGCGCGGAGTTATAGGAATTATCCCGCTGCATTCCGAAATCGCGGGTGGCGTTTGTGTACGCTTCGGTCCCCGGCATGACGCCCTGATTGCGCAGGCTCGTATCAAGTGCCGCCTGCCTCTGATCCCAAACCGGATCAAGCAACTTGCGAGCGACATCGGACTGCTGGGTACCAATGGAAGCGTTCAGGTCGAAGGGAGAATTGAGAACGCCACGAATACGGCCGGATTGCTCAACGCCGATATTGCCAAGGTTCTCCTGCGTCGTTGTGCTGAGATTATAAAGCCTCTGCTGTTCGGGGCTGAGTGTCTGCGTTGCGGCAAAACGCGGCGTCCCGTCAGCCCATGTTCCATTTTGCGAATAGGACAAGTTGCCGTAGGGCGTGCGCTGGTCAATGGCATTCAGGCCGGTCTGCGTAACCGCAGTTTCTCGGTTGGTCTGCGATTGTGCGGCTGCAGTTCTAGCCGGATCAGGCGCAGCGGGCGCTTGAGGGGTGTCCTTGAACAAGCCCATTATTTCATCCAGTCTTTCGCGGTATCGGGGAACATGGCAAACCTCAAAGCGTCGTCTTGTTTGGTGGGACCGTAAAATCGCTTGCTGGTCCCCTCGAACTCGAACCCAAGCCGCGTCATGGCTTTCAGCATTCTCTTGTTTGCGCGCTTGACATTCGCGCTAACGCGCGTGGCATTCAGTTGAATAAATGCGTAGTGGTAAAATGCCCGCAGCGGGCCACGCTTCAAAGCGCCCGGTCCGTACAGCGTAATTTCCAGATTAGAGCCGTTCCACTGACTGAACACGGCACCCAAGACCAGCGATCTACCGTCAATCGTTCCACCGATCGCCGTATAGGGCGGAAGAATTTCCGTTCCGAGATTTACACCAACCCAATCCGCTACAAGCTCGTCCTGCCCAAAGACGAGTTGCATTACAAAACACCGCCGGTTTCATAGAGAATATTGAAGCCGTTAAGACGTATTGTCACATCGCCGGATGCCTGTTCATACCAATACGATGAACCCCATCGCGCTGTTCCCCACACCGCCGGACTGAAGGTAGGCCCCGTACTGGCGCGGAAGTGGATCGATGCGCATTGGCCTATCCCGTCAATGCTCGTCCAATTCGATATGTTGCGGCTCTCAATCGGATACACGTCGGTATCGTAAACCGCAGTATCGTAGAGCGCAGTTACATCGGTTGCCGTGGTCGGCGTGCCGAGCGTGGCGTTGTCCTTGAAGTCGGTGGAAATGCCGATTGCCGGGATGGAGGTGGCGTCGGTCGTGATAAGCGGCTGGATCAGCTTCCATTGCTTTAGCTGACCGCCCGACTTGAAATAACTGTAGGCGGTCTGTCCGATAGCGTCGATCGTGCCGTCATAATCGGAACCCGTGGTATCGGCCTGGAATATGCTGCCGCTATTGCCTCCGAAGTACAAATTTTCGTTGAAAACCGCCCAGCAATTGGCGTTCATGCCCGTGAACCTGCACCATGCCCCGGTCAGCGTGTTCATGACGTATTGGTGCTGAGTATCGTTCTCTGTAATGGGCACGTTTAGGACCGCCATCGTCCCTTTCGGATACGCCCTCAACTCCCAGCCGAAATTTGTTGAATACGATCGCGCCGCCTCGTTCATGGCGTTGTTGATGTTCTTGGTGATGGCGATGGCCGCCGCCGCTCCGCGATCCTGTCCCAGCCCTTTCGATAGAGGGAGAACTCCGTCGATATTGATGAGCGCAAGATCGCTCGCAACTTTGGTAAAGCAGCGCCTTCCAAGAGGAGAAC
>JBAZBG010000002.1:0-1429 GCA_041671585.1 Arenimonas sp.
TGGCGCTGATCGAAAGCTTTCCCAACGAAGGCAAGCTTTCGATGTATGGCGTGCTGATGGCGCAGGGTCTGCCCTGGCAACAACAGTGGCTGGCGGCAATCGAATTGGCGGGGCCCTTGCTCATGGCGTGGCATCTGAATGGCCTGCGGTTGTGGGGCAAGAAACGTCTGGCGCAGCGCTAGCCGCACGCGACGGCATGGAAAATCGTCATCGTTTTACAGGCGCTGAAGTTCCGAGACCAGGTACAGCTCAAACCCGAACTCACTGCTCATCGATCCCAGTTTCGCCCGGACCCTGCCGCCCTCCGGTGGCAGCGCCACCGGCCCGAGCACGTTGCCGCTGACCTCGATCGCGATCTCCTGCTTACCAACGGTCAGCGTGCCGAAGTTGTTCTGGTAAATTCCCGCCGCATCCACTTCCCCGTCGGATGCCTCGATGATCAGGAATCCTTCGACCGTGCTGGGTACCGCGATGCCCGTGGCCGGCGCCTGAGTTGTTTCGCCCGGACTGGCCATGGAGCCAGTTGCGCCAAGCAGCACGGCAGCGAATACGACGACGAACAGCAGGTTGCGCATGGACGTCTCCTGTTTCACGGTGGACTCAAGATCAGCTGGTGCCTGGTTTCATCGGGCAGGAACGGCGTCGGTCGCCCACTTACCCAGGCGTCGTGCCCCGCACCCCAGAATGGCGATAACGGATGGCCGCTCTGACCGCCCGGCATGTGGATGATGCCGTCTGCTTCATGCCCCGGCGATACCACCATGCGTTCTGACGCGCCGAAGGTCTGGCTGGCAACGCGCGGCATGTTCATGTCGCCGGGCAGCGGATCGGAAGGCATGCATAACCACGGCTTGATCGGCCCCGGCAGCGCCCCAGCCAGGGGATGACAGACGGCTGCCCGGTTGCGCTCGCCCCAGCGGCGCTGGGACAGCGGACCCTCGGCCTCAAGTTCGCCTGACACTTCGCGGGCGGCGTCCAGGAACAGCGCGTCCCAACTCTCGTATCTGCGCGGCAACAAATGGGCCGGACGCTGCGAGACGAGCGACCAGGCCACGCCCTCGATCTGCGGCAGGTCGGGCATTACGAAGTCATCGCCCAAGGCGGCCATCGCCGGCGCCAGCAGACCACTCTTGACGCGATCGATCACTGCAAGTCGCCATTCGCGCACCAGGCGGTAGCTCACCGAAGTTGGCGCCGCGCGACCTTCCCAGTCGCGCGTCGCCGCGGCGAATTCGGTCCAGGTCTTGTCTTTCGAGTTGCCAGCCTGTTCGCGCAACAGTTTCCACCAGCGCTGCAGGAACAGCGCGCGGTCATCCAGCTGGATATCCATCAAGTCGCGTTCCGTGAATCGGTCCTTCGCGAACAAGCCATTGCGAATCTGCCGCGCGCGGGCGCCGTTGGCGTAGCCGGCATCGCCAATCATTTTCAA
>JBAZBG010000002.1:1529-32272 GCA_041671585.1 Arenimonas sp.
AAGTTGTTGCTGCCGGGCGCCGCCGGCTCGGAATCTTCGCCGTCGGCGTCGAGCCTTGGCATCGCCAACTTGCGCAAATCGAGCTGGCCCGGGCCGGGCAGGGCGACGTTGCCGCGCGCCGCGCCGATCAAGGGCGCATCCCACTCAGTGCCATCGGCACGAATCAGCTCATACAGGGCCGTCGGCACCGTCTGCCTTATCTTCCACAGGGCGAGTTCGCGGGAGTTGGATTCGTCCTGAAGATCGAAAAACATCGCGTATCCCGCGAGTGCGGTGTCTTCCGGCTGCCATGCGCTGGGTTGCACGCCAAGTAGCAGATAGGGCCAGGGCCGTGTGCGCAGGCGGTTCAGGCCGGCATTGACGCCTTCGGTGTAGGCGATCAGTACGGGAAGTTTGTCCCCGGCGACTGCGCGCATGTTTTTCTGCACGCGCGTGCGCAGCCGGTGAACGCGGATGGACTTGTCCTTTTCCAACGCGATGTGACCGAACAGTTCCGACAATTCCCCGGCGGCCGAACGGCGCAGCAGATCCATCTCGAAGAAGCGTTCCTGTCCATGCACGAAGCCGAGCGCGCGCGCGGCGTCGGCCTGGTTTGCCGCCCGGATGGTGACCACGCCGAGCGCATCGCGATCGACATGGGTCGTGGCGGTGAGTCCGGGCAGCGAAAGCTCGCCATCGAGCTCGGCCAGGCTGCCACGCATCGCCCACCAGACGGCGAGCGCTGCGAGAGCGACGAGCAGCAGGAACAACAGAACCAGGCGTGCAAACAGGCGCGGCAGTCGAGTCATCGTGGGCTCCGATCGGTTCCGCGAATGCTCGCATTGCCCCGGGGCGTGCGCCAGTCCAAATTCATTCGTGCGCCGCGGTTGCGCGCTATTTCACGTACTTCGAACTCACCCAGCCGGAACGGCAGGTTCCCGCATACGGCTTGGGCAGCAGGATGTACTTGGACACGCCGCAGTCGGCCCCGCTTTCGCGCGAATAGACGACGCCGACCCACTCGCCGGCAGCCGACCAGTCGCACATGAAAACGGTTTCGCCATTGCTCAGGCCATCGACCCGTTTGGAGGCGACCGAAGGCGCCTTGCGAACCGAGAGCGTGCCCCGGCCTGAGATCCCGCTAACCACGCCGGTTCTGGGACACGCGGCCTGCGCCTTGTCGCCGCCGACGATCACGGCCACCGGAGTGCGCGCGGCCCACGTCTCCGAGCCGCGTCCGGCAAGTGCTCCCGGTCCCTGGCCGTGGTAGCTGCCGCCACGCACTTTGCACTCGGCCACCGAGGCGCGAATCGTCCGGCCTCCAGCCAGGTAGGTTGCCTCCCGGCCCAGGGTGCGAATTTGCGGCGGCAGCCTGCATTCCACCAGCGCCTGATCGTCGACATCCGGCGCGGCTACGGTTGCGGTTGCCCCGGCCTGGGCAGCGAATACGGCAACGCCCAGCGCGATTGTCCCGAATATGCCGGGACGGCCGATCGACAAGTTTCGACTGCGTGCGTTCATGGGCTTTCCTCCCTGGCGCGAATGACCGCGTGGGCATTGGCGATTTCGCGCATGCTCGCCAACTGAACTTATAAACCCATTTTCGCCCGGAGTGTATGTCCGGAGCGCCACCGCACGAGATCGTGCACAAGACCTGCACGCAGAGCGGGCGCCCGTGCTGAATTCCGGGGGCTTGCGCCGGTCCAGGATTTGGCTATAGTCGACCCATGACCCATCGCTCCGCCCCGACTGCCTTCACCTGCGCCGAGCTCCCGGCTGCCGCGTCGCGCCTGAATAATCGCAATAACAATAATCCGAACGCCCCTCTGCGGGTCGACGATTAGGCGCTGCGCTCCCGCAATCCCTGAATCCAAGACGGCCCGCACTGAAACAGTGCGGGCCGTTTCCATTTGTGCCCTCGAAAAGGAATGGTCATGTGTTCGATCCTCGGAATCTTCGACATCGCCCCAGGCGTTGATCTGCCGGCGCTGCGCCAGCAGGCGTTGGCGCAGAGCATGCGGCAACGCCACCGCGGCCCGGACTGGAGCGGCGTTTACGCAGACGAACATGCCGTGCTCGTGCACGAGCGACTGGCCATCGTCGGTGTTTCGTCCGGCGCGCAGCCCTTGCGCTCGGCCGACGGCGGCCTGGTGCTGGCGGTCAATGGCGAGATCTACAACCACCGTGAACTCCAGCATGGGCTGGGCCAGGACTACGCATTCCAAACCGAGTCCGATTGCGAAGTGATCAATGCGCTGTACCGCGAGCACGGCGTAGAGTTTCTCGGCCGGCTCAACGGCATCTTCGCCTTCGCACTCTGGGACCGCGACGCGCAACGCTATCTGATCGCTCGCGATGCGCTTGGCGTATGCCCGCTGTACCTGGGTCACGACGCCGAGGGCCGCCTTTACGTTGCCTCGGAAATGAAGGCGTTGGTGGGTGTGTGCGAGGACATCGAAGTCTTTCCTCCCGGCCACTATCTCGACAGCCGGATCGGCGTGCCGGTGCGCTACTGGACGCGTGCCTGGCGCGACCATCAAGCGACGCGCGAGGTGGAGGTTGGTCCCGCGGAGTTGCGCCGCGCCTTCGAAGCCGCGGTACATCGCCAGCTGATGACCGATGTGCCGTACGGCGTGTTGCTATCCGGTGGCCTGGACTCGTCGCTGGTTGCCGCCTGCGCCGCGCGCTTCGCGCGGATGCGGGTGGAAGCCGACGACCGCGAGGAAGCCTGGTGGCCGCGCCTGCACTCATTCGCGATCGGGTTGGAAGGCTCGCCCGACCTGGCGGCGGCGCGCATCGCCGCCGAAGCGCTGGGCACCAGTCATCACGAATTCAAGTTCACCGTGCAGGAAGGACTGGACGCCCTGGCTGACGTCATCCGGCATATCGAAACCTACGACGTCACGTCCATTCGCGCTTCGACGCCCATGTATTTGATGGCGCGCCGGATCAAGGCGATGGGCGTGAAGATGGTGCTGTCGGGCGAAGGCGCGGACGAAATATTCGGCGGCTACCTGTACTTTCACAAGGCGCCCTCGGCGCAGGCTTTCCACGAGGAGACTGTGCGCAAGCTCGATGCCTTGCATCTGTACGACTGCAATCGCGCCAACAAGGCGATGGCGGCCTGGGGCGTGGAAGCGCGCGTACCATTCCTGGATCTGGAATTCCTCGATGTCGCGATGTCGATGGACGCCGAGCACAAACGCACGCGGCCGGGCCGGATCGAAAAGGCGGTGCTGCGCGAAGCCTTCGCCGGCGCCTTGCCGGACAGCATCCTGTGGCGGCAGAAGGAACAATTCAGCGACGGCGTCGGCTACGGCTGGATCGATTCGCTGAAGGCGCACGCAGAGAAATCAATCAGCGATTCCGAGTTGGCCGATGCCGCAGGGGCGTTTCCGTACAACACGCCGGGCACCAAGGAGGCATTGCTCTATCGCCGATTGTTTGCGCAGGCGTTTCCTGGCGACAGCTGCGCGAGCACCGTCCCGGGCGGCCCGTCGATTGCCTGCTCGTCCGCCACCGCGATTGCCTGGGACCCCGCATTTGCCGGCGCGGCCGATCCGTCCGGTCGCGCAGTAGCAGGCGTCCACGTCGCCGCCCTGGCCTGACCCTGCCGCATTTGTAGGAGCGGCTTCAGCCGCGATTCCCTGCTTCGTCGAACTGCCTATCGCGGCTAAAGCCGCTCCTACAGGAGCCGGGGTCAGGTGGCTTCGACGGAGTCGACGCGTTGGAAGCCGCGAGGGAGGGCGTTGCCGCGTGAGGCGCGGGTGCCTTCGTAGGCCTGCAGGTCGCGCCAGCCCAGCGTGATGTGGCGCTGGCCGCAGTACAGCGTCAGTTCGCCGCCCTGACGCACACTGGCGACCGCAATGACGCGTTCCTCGCCAGACTTCAGCTTGGCCGGCGGAATCTGGATCAGCTTGTTGCCTTTGCCCCGGTCGAGCTCGGGCAATTCGCTGACTGGAAACGCGAGCAGGTGCCCGCCCGACGTGACCGAGACGATCCAGTCCTTGCTGGTGTCGGTGACCGGCGCCGGCTGCAGGATTTCCGCGGCATCGTCGGTATTGATCAGTTGCTTGCCGGCCTTGTTGCGGCCGGTGAAATTCTCGAAGCGGGTGACGAAGCCGTAGCCGAAGCTGGAGGCGACGACGAAGCGCGTGTCGTTTTCGGCAATCGCCGCGCCAACGAAACGCGCGCCGCTGGGCAAGGTGAAGCGGCCGGTCAGCGGTTCGCCGTTGCCGCGTGCCGATGGCAGCGTGTGGGCGAGCGTCGAATAGCTGCGCCCGGTGCTGTCCAGGAAAGCCACTTGTTGCGTGCTGCGGCCGCGCACCGCCTGGAGCAGACTGTCGCCTTCGCGATAATTCAAGGTTGCGGCGTCGACCTCGTGACCCTTGGCGGCGCGGATCCAGCCTTTCGCCGAAAGCACGACGGTGACCGGTTCGCTGGGAATCAACTCACTCTCGCTGATCGCCTGCGCCGCCTCGCGTTGTACCAGCGGAGAACGGCGCGCGTCGCCGAACTTCTTGGCGTCGGCCAGCAACTCGTCCTTCACCTGTTTCTTCAATTTCGCCGGGGAACCCAGCGTCGCAATCAGCTTGTCGCGTTCCTTGGCCAGCTCATCCTGTTCGCCACGGATCTTCATTTCCTCCAGTCGCGCCAGTTGCTTCAGCTTGGTCTCGAGGATGTAGTCGGCCTGTTCCTCGCTTAGCGCAAAGCGCGCGATCAGCGCGTCCCTGGCCTCGTCTTCGGTGCGAATGATGCGGATCACTTCGTCCAGGTTCAAAAACGCGATCAACAAACCTTCGAGCAGGTGCAGGCGGCGCTCGACGCGCTCGAGCCGATAGCGCATCCGCTTGCGCACCGTCTCCAGGCGGAAATTCAGCCATTCGGCCAGGAAGCTCTTCAGGTTCTTGACCTGCGGCCTCCCGTCGAGGCCGATGATGTTGAGATTGACGCGGAAACTCTTCTCGAGATCGGTGGTGGCAAACAGATGGCCCATCAGGGCCTCGTAGTCGACGCGATTCGAGCGCGGCACCAGCACCAGGCGCACGGCGTTCTGATGATCGGATTCGTCGCGCAGGTCTTCGAGCCACGGCAGTTTCTTGCTGCGCATCTGCGCGGCGATCTGCTCCATGATCTTCGACGGCGACACCTGGTAGGGCATCGCGGTGATCACCAGGTTCTGGCCTTCGCGGACAAACGTGGCGCGCGCGCGCACGCTGCCGTTGCCGGTTTCGTACATGGCCAGCAGGTCGGCGGCGGGCGTGATGATTTCAGCCGCCGTTGGATAATCGGGCCCGCGCACGTGCTCGCACAAATCGCGCACGCTGGCATCGGGATCGTCGAGCAGCCGGACGCAGGCGCTGACGACTTCATTGAGATTGTGCGGCGGCACATCGGTGGCCATGCCGACGGCGATGCCGGTGGTGCCATTCAGGAGCAGGTGCGGCAGTCGCGCCGGCAGCCAGCTCGGTTCCTGCAGCGTGCCGTCGAAATTCGGGCTCCAATCCACCGTGCCCTGGCCGAGCTCGCCGAGCAGTACTTCGGCAATCGGCGTCAGTTTGGATTCGGTATAACGCATCGCCGCGAACGACGACGGATCGTCGGTCGAGCCGAAGTTGCCCTGGCCTTCGATCAGCGGATAGCGATAGGAAAATGGCTGCGCCATCAACACCAGGGCCGCATAGCAGGCGCTGTCGCCGTGCGGGTGGAACTTGCCGATCACATCGCCGATGGTGCGCGCCGATTTCTTCGGCTTGGCGGCCGCACCCAGGCCCAGCTCGCTCATCGCGTAGATGATCCGGCGTTGAACCGGCTTCAATCCGTCGCCGAGGAAGGGCAGGGCGCGGTCGAGCACCACGTACATCGAATAATCGAGATAGGCGCGTTCGGCGTATTCGCGCAGCGGGATCTGCTCGAAGCCATGGAAGCTGGGGCGGGCGGGTTCGGTCATGGGAACTTCACGGCGGTTCAGGGGAGCGATTTTGCAGCGGCAATTCTAGCTGGTTTGGCCGGCCCGCCGGACCGGCCTTTTGCCTGCAGTCAGGAGCCGTCCCATGTCCTGGGCTACAATGAACTTTGATGGTCATGGAACCCTGAGCGATGAGCTGGCTGGCAATCGTCATTGTGATAATCGGTATCTACCTGGCACTCAAAGTAGTCGGGTTCCTGTTCAAGTTCGCCATGATCCTGCTGGTGCTGTTCGCCCTCTACTGGCTGGCGGCCCCCTACCTGGGCATGCCCCCACCATTCTAGGGGCCCCTGTAGGAGCGGCTTCAGCCGCGATAGCTCTTTGAGCATCGGCGGGAAGGCGTTAGCGGCTGAGCCCCTTGTACAAGGTGGGCCGGTGGAGGGGTCAGCCGCCGGTGTAGTCGAGTTCGGCCTGGATTGAGAGGATTTCGAGGGCTGCCTCGCTTATCTCGCCCGACTTCTCACGCTGTCGCAGCTTGGTCAGCGCGTCCCGGTATTTTTGCTGCAGCTCGGCAGCAACCGCGTAGTACTCGGTCTTGGTTATTTTCTCGGCTCGGAGCGCGAGCTTGGCTTCCCTCAGGCTCTTGAAGCCAGCGCTGATGTCGAACTCGACCGCAGGCGGCGCAACTTCAGTTTCGGCGGGCAACGCGCGGCCGAAGCTGCGGACCAACTTCATGGTCATGATCTGAATCTGGTTGAAGCCCTTGTCAGTCCGTTGCATGGCCCAAAGCACTTTCGAGTCCTGCTTGTCGATCAGCGCGATGGTTGTCGAAGCGCCGGACATCGGCATGATCATCCAGCCGGTGAGCATGCCCGTGGCCATGCCGACGGCCAGCGTTTTTCCGAACGGAACCTGCCGGGCAGATGCCTGGACGAGAAGCAGGTAGCGCGAACTGCCATACAGTCCGCCGTCTGGCAGCGCGACATCGAAATGCGCCGCGCGCCGCTTCCCTTCGGCGGAACGCGTTATGACATTGCGAAGGAATTCCGCTGAAGCTTCCGTCAGGGGCACATTCTCGCCGGCGCTAGTGGCTTGCCCTACGAATTCAGTCGCAGTCGCCTTGCCGCGGCTCGCGTACACCAGCTTCATGTCCGGGTCCAACAACGAACCATTCGCCAGCAATACATTGCTGATCTGCACGTCGCGCGGTACTGCGTGTCGGATGTCGCGCTCAATCGCCGCGAGCAGAAATGCGTTGGCGTCTTCGTGGACGCCATCGGTTCTTCCGCCGATATCGTCGACCAACAAGACATCGACGTAGACGTCCAGCGACTTCGGATCCAGCGAAAGCAGGTTGCGCTTTGCGGCGACCGCTTCGGGGGAAGTTTCCGAAACCTCGGGCGCGGGTTCGATGCTGGCCGGAACGGCCGAATCGGCACTGGAGGCAATCGCGGGCGCGGCAAAATATGCCAGCACAAGCGCGCAAGCAACGAACAACCTCTTCACTGACTTCTCCATCGACCGGCGCAACAACTGGGAAACAAACTGATCCAGATTCTACAGAATAGGGAGGCTATTTGCCGCGTTCGGCGCAGTTCCGGCCGGTCGACCAGACTAGCGCTTCAGCAGCGACACTATCCAAGCCATGCATGGGTAGTCGATCTTGGTACTGGCATGGTCGATGTCAGCACCACGCTTGGCTGGGTGGGCCACACCAGCAATGTCACCTACCCGACCACTTTGAGTTTTTGGCCTGTGCGTCGCACAGGCACCGGATTGGCTCCAACAGCGCGAACGCGGCCAAATCAAGCCCGTCGACACTAACGACGACCTCGTTCTGAATTTGACAGCCGCGCCCAACCCGGTGAAGGTCAAGACCAACCTCTCCTATTTCCTGACCGTCATCAACACCGGTCCGGCTGCCGCTACGCAAGGCAGTTGCAGTGGCGCGCCGCTGATGACCTGTAACATGGGCACGCTGGCAAGTGGGGTGCAGCTTACGGTCACGATTGTGGTGAAGCCAACCAAGACGGGCAAGATCGTCAACACCGCGCCCCGGTTATGGACTGAACACCGTCGACCGCCACCTTGCCTGGCTGTGATCATCATTCGGTGCAAGAGTTGGCCGTGGCCTCTGACAGTGAACGGATTCGGACTCTCACACCCGATGTTTGCCGTGGTGGTTCTTACTGTTGTCTCGTTGGCGGCGATCTGATCTGCGGGATGCCTGCAACGACGCCAGAAACTCTTGGCAGCGGGAACTCCCTGAAGTACTCATGGGCAGTCGCCAGGAAAGCCCGTACATTCGGCGAGCGTCGGCGATTACCCTGGAACAATAGGCTCACTGCGACAGGCGGCGGCGCAAGATTCGGCAGGACATGTTCGAGACGACCTTCCGCGACATGACTTGCGACCTGATAGGACAGGACGCGGGTAATGCCCAGGCCGGCCATGGCGGCATCTATTGCCGCATCGGCGTTGTTGAGCAGCAGGCGCGGTTCGAATCTGAAAGCCTGACGCGCTGAAGCGTTGAAACGCCACTCATTGTTGAGAGCGAGATTCTCGAACGCGACAATGTCGTGCCCGGCTAGCTCGGCCGGTGTGCTCGGCACGCCGCGCGTTTGCAGATAGCCTGGGCTTGCCACCAGGACTCTCTGCACTTCGCCGATCCTTACCGCGTGCAGCGACGAGTCGGCCAGGTCGGCGATTCGCACGGCAACGTCTATGCCTTCCTCGACCAGGCCCACCAGGCGATCGATCAACATCAGCCGGACATTGAGCTGGGGGAAGGCCTTGATCATCCTGCCGGCGATCGGCGCGATATGCATGCGGCCGAAGACGATGGGGGCGGTGATGGAAAGCGTTCCGCGCGGTTCCGCGTTTTCGCCTCGCACCGACCGAGCCGCGTCATCGAGCTCGTCGAGCGCGTGGCGACACCGCTCGAGATAGGCGGCGCCTTCGTCGGTCAGGCGCACCGATCGGGTGGTCCTTCGGAACAGCGCGACACCGAGATCGCGTTCAAGCGTGGCAATCGCCCGCGTCGCCGCCGCCGGTGACAGGCGCAATCGCCTCGCGGCTTCGGCGAAGCTCGAGTGATCGGCGACCGCGAGAAAGGTCCTCAGCCTGTCGATTCGGTCCATTTTATTATTTCACCTGATGCAACAATGAAATGTCAAATTACCCAATTATCATCATAGCGTTCTGGGCCCATATTTCCGATGGCGGTGGGTAACTCCATCGCCGCCACCCACCCAGGAGATATTCATGTCCCGTATTACCGTTATCGACCCCGCAACCGCCACCGGCGAGGCCAAGCCGCTGCTTGATGCCGTGCAGGCAAAACTCGGAATTACGCCGAACTTCATCCGCGTGCTCGCCAACTCGCCTACGGCGCTCGAAGGCTTCCTTGGCCTGTTCGCCATTACTGGAAAAGGCGTTCTCGATCACCAGACCCGCGAGCGCATTGCCCTGGCGGTGGCCGAGCAGAATAGCTGCCAGTACTGCGTATCCGCGCACACGGCCATTGGCAGCCAGGTCGGCCTGGACAATGCCGAGATCCAGGCGGCGCGCCGGGGCACGTCGGCCAATCCCAAGGCCGCCGCCGCGGTGGCCTTCGCCAAGGCCTTGGCCGCGAGTTCGGGCGATGTGACCAGCGCAGAATTCGACGCCGCGAAGGCCGCGCTTGATGATGCCGAGCTGGTCGAAGTGATTGCCCATGTCGCGCTGAATATCTTCACCAACATGATCGGCAAGTCGTCCAGGATCGCCATTGACTTTCCGGAAGTGAAGCTGCTGCAGGCGGCCTGATCGCCCTGGCGACGCCCGGTCGCACGTTCCCACCGGGCGTCGCTATTTTCGTTTCAAGGCACGTCATGACGCAGCGTTTCGCACATGTGATGTTCACAGCGGCCGTCAGGGCGGTGCAGGGCAGGATGGGCTCTCGTGGCGCGAATGAAAGCTTCGGCGATTCGCCTGCTCCGGCGCGTGACCGTCTCGGCGACCAGGAGCGCGCCTTCATAGCGGCGCGGAACAGCTTCTACATGGCATCGGTCTCCGAGACCGGCTGGCCGTATGTCCAACACCGCGGCGGGCCCGCGGGGTTTCTGAAGGTAGTGGATGGCGGAACCATTGGTTTTGCCGACTACCGAGGCAACCGCCAGTACATCAGCGTCGGGAACCTTGGCCACGACGGTCGCGTCTCGCTAATCCTCGTCGACTACCCGAACCGGCGGCGACTGAAGATCATTGGACATGCGCGACTCATCGACGCGCGCGCTGAGCCCGACACTCTGGACAAGCTGCGTGACAACGGCTACGACGCGCGTGTCGAGCGTGCCGTGGTCGTCGCCGTCGAGGCATTCGACTGGAACTGTCCGCAGCACCTGACACCGCGTTTCACCGAAGCCGAGATCCAGAAAGGAATCGCCCCGTTACTGGAACGGCTGCGCGTTGCCGAGGAGGGAGCGGCACTCGCGCCGATCGATCCCCTAGGCAACGGCCCCCTGGAACTTGTGGTTTCCGGCGTTCGTCAGCTGACTCCCCGAATCCGGGGTTATGAACTTCGCCGAACCGATGGAGATGCGCTACCGCCGATTGCCGCTGGCGCACATCTGATCGTCCCGGTTCGACTTCCTGATGGACATCAGGAGTCCAGGGCGTATTCGATCTGCTCCGACCCGGAACGAGGGGACGTGTACGAAATCGCCGTGCTCAACGATGGCAACGAACTCAGCGGCTCAGCCGCAGTGCATCGCGACTACGCGCTTGGCCTGGTGCTTCGCTGCGCGATGCCGGGCAACGCCTTCCCGCTTCACGACGACGATCGCCCGGCGCTCTTGGTCGCCGGCGGCATCGGGATCACGCCCCTGCGGGCGATGGCCATGGTTCTGAAAGCAGGCAATAGGAGCGTGCGCATGCACTATGCCGCGCGGTCGCAACTCGAAGCCGCTTACGCGGTGGAGCTGTCGACCATGCTTGGACCTGACTTCACGCTGCACGCCGCCGACAGCGGTAGCCGGCTCGACTGCGCTGCCGCGCTTGAGCGGGCGCTCCCCGGCACTGTCGTCTATGTCTGTGGACCGCCCAGCCTGATCGATGCGGTTCAGCAAGCCGCCAGAGCGAAAGGTTGCGCGTGCGACGCCGTGCGCTTCGAGCGCTTCCAGGCGCTTGCGACAACCGATGATCAGCCCTTCGACATCGTGATCGCAAGCGGCGGCCAGCGTATTCGAGTTGCGGCCAATGAGACCGCGCTCGAGGCGCTGGAACGTGTCGGCGTCGCCGTCCCATCGAGTTGCCGTGCGGGCGTGTGCCGCACCTGCGTTGTCGCGTGCCTGGCTGGCAGCGCCGACCACCGCGACCAGATTCTGACGGACGCCGAGCGCGCGGGCGGCGCCTTTGCCACCTGCGTCTCCCGCGCCGGCGGCACGGAGCTCGTCCTTGATCTGCGACTTTCGCAACCCCTCTTCCAGGAGCCAACATGAATCCTGAGGCCAGCCGCCCACCCCTGCCCCCGTTTTCGAAGCAAAGCGCCGAACGAAAGGCACGGCTGGCCGAAGATGTCTGGAACTCGCGCGATCCCGAGAGGGTCGCGCTCGCCTACACCGTCGACAGCCAGTGGCGCAACAGGGCCGAGTTCATCACCGGGCGGACAGCCATCGTTGCGTTCCTGGTCGGCAAGTGGCAACGAGAGCTGGAGTACCGGTTGATCAAGGAGGTGTGGACTTGCAGCGATGCTCGTATCGCGGTTCGTTTTGCCTACGAATGGCGGGACGTGTCCGGAAACTGGTTTCGCTCCCATGGAAACGAAAACTGGGAGTTCGATGAAAACGGCCTGATGAAGCGGCGAATCGCCAGCATCAACGACATTCCAATCGCGGAATCGGAACGCAAGTTCCACTGGCCACTCGGCCGTCGTCCGGATGATCATCCGTCGCTGTCCGTACTGGGATTATGAGGCGAGTCGCTCAACTATCGATCGTGCTGCAGTCGCGCGATGCGCCCTTGCGCACGGTCATGTCGAACAAATTCGGCTTTGGCGGTACCAGCGCCAGTCTGGTGCTGCGGCGCTGGCGCGCCTAAATCTGCAATCCCGCTTCGAGCAGGTGTCGAGCACTGTGGGCACGACCGCGATTGCGTTCCCAGGCCCTCAGCGCACCAGCCGCTTGCGCCGGCGGTGGGCGGCAACCTTGGCGCGATTGCCGCAGACCGCCTGGCTGCACCAGCGTCGGCAATGACCCTTGGTACGGTCGTAGAACCATAGCGTGCAGGCCGGGTTCTCGCACCGGTCTACGAGGTCGAAGTCACCCTCGCAAAGCAAGTCGGCCATGGCCGCCGCAACCGGAACGAGCAGTTCGCGGGAGTCTCGCCAATTCCTTCTGGTGACCACGCGCAAACGCCCAGCCTCGTCGACAGGTTCGACCCGCTGAAAAGCGGCGCCGCGCGCGAGCACGCTGTTGAGCCGCGCCACATCTGCCGGCGCGAGCGCGCCGGAACCGTCGACCTTTGCGCGCGCAACCACGCCGCGGAACCACTCGCGCAAAGCCATGGCCTCCTTCGCGACCTTGTCTAGGTCCCCCGGCGGCCAGCTGGCCGCGAGCCTTGCGGTCTCGGCCTGATCAAGCATTCCTGCGCCCACCAGCCAATTCACCAGGTCACGGCCATTTCCGATTTGCTCCACCGGTGTACCCCGCGGCGCGGCAATTGTGTTGAGAAAGTCGAGGGCCAGGTGATCGCCGACGCGCACAGGCGGCGAGAGGCCGCCCGAGCTTGGCGCAGCCCCGTTTGGGCCAGGGTGAGCATGCTGAGTCATGTCGAGAAAGTAACTAACAAAAAAGCGCTTGACAAGTTACTTTCGCATTTGTAACCTTCATAAATACATTTTGTAGGTTACTTTCGCGGTCCCGGTCTCAAGGGAAACGTCCGCGCCCATATTCCCAGCCGGTCTCAAGGACAGCGCCATGACCACGCATTTCCGCACCGTCTCCGTCGACGGTCTCGACATCCATTACCGCGAAGCGGGTCGTGCTGACGCGCCTGCCGTCCTGCTGCTGCACGGCTTTCCGTCGGCCAGCCACATGTTTCGCGACCTGATTCCCGAGCTTTCCGGCAACTATCGCGTGCTCGCCCCCGACTTGCCGGGGTTTGGCCAGTCGGCGCAACCCTCGCGCGAGACCTTCGCCTACTGCTTCGACCATCTGGCTGACGTAGTCGATCGTTTCACCGAGCTGGTCGGATTGGCGCGCTTTGCCATGTATGTATTCGACTACGGCGCGCCGGTCGGGTTTCGCGTCGCGGTCAAGCACCCCGAGCGCATCAGCGCCATCATCAGCCAAAACGGCAACGCCTACGTCGAGGGCCTGAGCGAGGGCTGGAATCCAGTCAGAGCCTATTGGAGCGCGCCAACCCAGGCGAACCGCGACGCGCTGCGCGGCTTCCTCGCGCCGCAGACGACGTTGTTTCAGTACACACAAGGCGTGACCGACCCAAGTCTGGTCTCGCCCGACGGCCGCAACCTGGACGACTTCTATCTCGCCCGGCCGGGCAATGCCGAGATCCAGCTTGATCTGCTTCTCGACTACCAGTCGAACGTCGCGGCGTATCCCACTTTCCAGGATTACTTCCGCACGCATCAGCCACCGCTGCTGGCGGTCTGGGGCAGGAACGACCCGTTCTTCATACCGGCAGGCGCCGAAGCGTTCAAGCGCGACATCCCGAAGGCAGACATTCGCTTTTTCGACACCGGCCATTTCGCGCTCGAGACCCACGCCAGGGAAATCGGTGCGGCGATTCGCGAGTTCCTCGGCCGAACACCTGGTTGATCCCTGATAACCCTCCCTAACCTCTTCCTAAGGAAAGAATCCCATGACCAAGACCATCCTTATCACTGGTGCATCGAGCGGTTTCGGCCGCGATACCGCGGAAACCCTCGCCTCCGCCGGCCACAAGGTCTTCGCCGGCATCCGTGATATCGCCCAGCGCAACCGCGCCGTCGCCGATGCGCTGCGCGCCAAGGGCATTGAACCGGTGGCGCTCGATGTTACCAGCGACGCCAGCGTCGATGCCGCGATTGCCACGCTACTGACCAAGTCGGGCGGCAAGCTCGACGTGGTGATCAACAATGCCGGCATCGCTTTGGCGGGCGTGTCGGAGAGCTTCACGCCCGAACAAGTCCGCGACGTGTTCGAGGTCAACGTCATCGGTTTGCAGCGCGTGCTGCGTGCCGTATTGCCGACGCTGCGCGAACAGGGCGACGGTCTCGTCGTCAACATCGGTTCGATCCTCGGCCGCGTAACCTTCCCCTTCTTCGGTCTGTATGGCGCCTCGAAGTTCGCGGTCGAGGCGCTGAGCGACGGTTATCGCTACGAGTTGTCGCAGCTTGGCGTCGATGTCGTTTTGGTCCAGCCCAGCGCCTACCCCACCAATATGTATGCGGCGATCCCGCAGCCCGCCGATGCCGCGCGCGGCCCGGCCTACGGCGAGATCGGCGCGATCCCCGGCAAGATGTTCGAGACCTTCATGGTCATGTTCGCCGCCGACAACGCGCCCAACCCGCATGATGTCGCCGCGGCCGTCGCCGCACTTATCGCCATGCCCAAAGGCCAGCGGCCCGATCGCGTTGTGGTCGGCCAGGCGTTCGGGTCCGACGCGGTCAACGCCGCTGTTGCTCCGGTCCAGCGCCAGGTCGTCGATGGCCTCGGCCTGGGTACGCTCGCGACCATTGCCAATTGAGGTCCACAGGGACGGCGGTCAACCCGGCCGCCGCCCCAATCGCCCGCACAAAAGGAAACCGCCATGTCGGCGCTGGAAACGGTCAAGACTTTCTACACCGCGATTGCTGATGGCGATGTCGCCGCCGTGCTCGCCGTACTCCACCCCGAGCTGGTCTGGACCGAGGCCGAGGGCTTCCCCTACTACAGCGGAACCTGGCGAACGCCGGAGGAAGTGGTCGACAAACTCCTGGTCCCGCTCGCGCGCGACTGGGATGGTTTCGCCGCCACGCCGCATGATTTCATCGAAGCCGGCGACCGCGTGGTGACGTTCGGCACCTACTCGGGCACCGCCAAAGCCACCGGCAAGACGATGCGCGCGGGGTTCGCACATTTGTGGCGTGTGCGCGACGGCAAGCTCGCCCGCTTCGACATGTACACCGATACCGCGTTGGTCCATGCCGCGCTGCGCGCCTGATCCGGCGCGCATGCATGCTGCGCAAAAGCCTTCGGACGCCTCGGGTCCTGCATCGGTTGCGCAGCGCGATCCCGTTAGAACAGCCAGACCCGGAAGCCTGCGTCCTCCAGACCGAGGATGTCGATCTGGCCGGCGATACACCCACATATGGAGTTCAGGACATGCAGGCAATCGTGATAAAGCAGTACGGCGGGCCAGAAGTGCTCGCCATCGAGGATCGCCCGACCCCTCAGGTTAAAGTTGGCCAAGTGCTGGTCAAGGTGATGGCGTTCGGCATCAATCACGCCGAAATCTATTTCCGCCAAGGCGCATGGGGCGATGTAGCCGAGATCAGCGGCATCGAGTGCGTCGGCCTTGTCAAGGTTGACAGTTCGGGACGCTTCGAACCCGGACAAAAGGTGTTGGCAATCGTTGGCGGCATGGGGCGCAATCTGAGCGGCAGCTATGCCGAGTACGTGGCAGTGCCGAGCAGCAATGTCGCCGCCATTCATACCAACTTGGCTTGGGAAGATCTGGCGGCTATTCCCGAATCCTATGCGACTGCCTGGAGCGCGCTGGTCGGCAATCTGGCCCTCGCACGCGGCCACACCTTGCTGGTGCGCGGCGCGACCTCGGCCCTGGGGCAGGCGGCGGTCAATATCGCCGCGCAGATTGGCGCTCACGTGATGGCGACGACCCGCAATGCCCAGCGTGCCGCCTCGCTCGAGGCCTTGGGTGCCAAGGAAGTGTTGATCGAGGGTCGGATTTGCAGGCGCGGGTGCGCGAGCGCCATCCGGACGGCATCTGCGCGGTGCTGGACCTGGTCGGCAACACGACGGTGCTCGATTCGCTCGCCATGCTGCGTCGCGGCGGCCATGTCTGCCTGGCCGGCTTTTTAGGTGGCGGCGGACCGCTGCAGCAGTTGGAGCCGGTGTTCCAGATTCCCAGCGGCCGCCATCTGAGCGTGTTCGCCAGCGCCCTGGTCACCGGCGGCGCGGAGTTTCCGCTGTCCGAGATTCCGTTCCAGGACATCGTCGAGCGGGTCGAGAGCGGGACCTACAAGGCCAAACCGACGCGCGTGTTCCGCTTCGACCAGATCCGCGAGGCGCACCGCTTGGTCGAGTCGGGCCAAGCCAACGGCAAGGTCGTGGTGCTGGTCTGACTGTCAGTTTAAAGCATGCGTGTCTCCTTTAATCATCGACCGCGACGACGACGCGCCGTCACGGATTCTCCACCAATGCCCCAGTTGTCGGTTTCGACCTCGTCGATGACGACCACCGTGGTCTGCGGATTCTTGCCCAGCACATCGACGAGCAGGCGGGCGGCGCCCTCGATGAGGGCCGCTTTCTGTTCCGCTGTCGCGCCCTCGCGGGTGATCTTGATGTTTACGTAAGGCATGGCTTTCTCCTCGGTTCGGTACTGGTCCGGCGATTGCCCTGCCATGCGCCGAGGCAGACCAGCGCAAGTGCGGTGAGCTCCCAGGGCGACAGTGCTTCGTCGAGTAGCGGCACGGCGGCGATTCCGGCCAGCCCCGGTACCAGTGCCATCAGCAGACCAAGGCGGGTTGGGCCGATCAACGCGATCGTGCGGACATACAAAAGCATCTGGATGACGGTCGCGATCACGCCCTGATAGACCGCTTGGGTCGCAATATCCGACCAAGGAGCGGACGCCAGATGCTTTGGCAACGCGATCAGGTAGATCGGAAGGTAAACGAATGCCGTCAGCATCACCACGCTCACGGTCGCCTCCCAGGGCGATATGCCCCAGCGCCGGATGAGCACTGTGTAACACGCCCAACAAACCGACGCCCCGATCATGAGGAGGTCGCCATACAACACCGCGATACTGCCATTGAAGCCGTCCATGACCAGGCACGCCGTCCCGGACGCAACGACGAGCAAGCCGACCACGCGGCCGACGCTGGGCACTTCTCCAAGCAGGGTCCGGGCCGATAGCGCCACGGCGAATGGCAGCAGACCGGGCAGCAAGATAGCCGCGTGGGCTGCCGGCGCCAATTTGAAACCGCCGAAAGCCAGTACCGCATATCCTAGTCCGCCCGTTGCCGCGAGCAGGGCCAGCCTGCCGTTCAGGAGGGCGACGCGTTGGCCGAACCACCAGCAAGGCAGGAGAATCGCCGCGGCGATGGCGTACCGAATGGCGATTATGTCCCATGCGCTCAGCGAACTGATGCCGCCTGCGCGCGAGACCAGGATGAATCCAGTCCACATCGCGACAACCAGGGCTGCATACAGGTACCCCCTCAGGGGCGGATATTCCGGGTTCGCGCATGTCGTCAAGGAGCTCATCAGCCCACTCTAGGAACCCGCTCGATTCGTGTATAGTGAATTATTCTGAAATTATCGTTCTCATATTAAGAATTATGAATTTTTCCGATCTGCAGGTTTTTCACTGTGTCGCCCAGGTGGGCGGCATCACCCGGGCAGCCGAGCGCCTTCATCGCGTGCCCTCGAGCGTCACCACCCGGGTACAGCAGCTGGAGGAGGATCTCGGCGTTGAGCTCTTCCTGCGGGACGGCAGGCGCATCGCCATCACCCCGGCCGGGCAAGTGCTGCTTGGATACGCCGAACGCATCCTGGCGCTGGCGGAGGAGGCGCGGGAGGCGTTACAGGACGCCGCGCCGCGAGGACGGCTGCGCCTGGGCACGATGGAAAGCACCGCGGCAACCAGACTGCCGCGACCGCTGGCCGAATATCACCTGCGCTATCCGCAGGTGATGCTCGAGTTAAGCACCGGTCCGACGCGGCAGTTGCTGGCGCAGGTGCTCGGCGGCGATCTGGATGCGGCTTTGGTAGCCGATCCCACCCAGGACAAGCGCCTGGAGTCGGCGAGCGCATTTACTGAGGAACTCGTGCTTGTCGCCGAGGCAGGGCATCGAAGGATCCGGTCGGCGAAGGATCTGTCGCGTCCGACCGCGCTCGCCTTCGGCAGCGGCTGTACCTATCGCCATCGGCTTGAGGAGTGGTTCGCGGCCGGTGGCGTCGATCCGGACCGGATCGTCGAGCTCACCTCCTATCACGCGATCCTCAGCTGTGCCGTCGCCGGCATGGGCATCGCGCTGCTGCCGCGAGTACTGCTGGAGATATTCCCGGAGCGTGACCGGCTAAGCGTCCATGCGATGCCGGCGTCCCTGCGCAAAACCAAGACCCTCCTGGTCTGGCGCAAGGGCACAAGATCGGCCAAGGTCGTCGCCCTGGCCGACTTGCTTGTCGCCGGGAAGTAGCGGCGCGAGCCGCTTCATTTGCCCTCGCGCGCGCGCCACGCGGCGGGCGGAATTCCGACCAGCTTTTTGAACGCCCGGTTGAAGGCCGCCTGGCTTTCGTAGCCGGCATCGACGGCGATCCTGCCGATCGGCAGGCCTGATGTGCTCAGCTTCCGGCAGGCGACATTCATTCGCCATCTCGCGATGTAGGCCATGGGGCTGTCGCCCAGCGCTTCGGAAAACCGGGCGGCGAATCGCGACGGCGACATCGACACCTCGCGGGCCAGCTTGCGTACGGACCAGTCATCGCCCGGACACGCATGGATGGCCGCGATCGCGCGGCCCACGATGGGATCCCTGATCCCGCGGAACCAGCCCGTTTCCCGGCGCGGCGCCGCTTCCACGTGGGCGCGCACGGCTTCCGCGCAGAGAACTTCAAGGAGTCGTTCGACTACGTAGCCACCGCCGGAGGACGATCGCTCGATTTCCTCCGCCAACAAGCGCGCAACACCCGACAGGTTGTGCAGCTCGCCCGAGCGCGAGAGGGTCGCATGCAGCACCGACGGTAGCGCCGACAGTAGCGGGTTGAACTGGGCATGGTGCAGCAGGAAGACGCCACAGAGAAGCGAGGTGTCCGCCGCGCCGCCAGTCGCGTCTGGATGCCGCGTGTTCGGGCTGCCCGAGAGCAAACTCGCCACGGACTGCGTCAGCGACGGCTTGCCCACGGCTATCCGGTGCGCCGCGCCGCCGAAGCAAATTGCCATGTCGCCGGCTGTGAGAAGCATGCCGTCGGCACCCTCGGGCGTGATTTGGCAGTGCCCGAATTCGACCAGATGAAAGGGCACGACGCGCGCGCCGTCCCGGACGCCAAGCAGCGCACCCAACTCATCGGCGCGGGGGATCGCGATGCCCCAGGGAGCGGCATAGATCTCCCTGAGAAGCAGGCTGCCACTGATTCGCAAGGACCGAAAAGTGTCGTCGAGAATCCCACCAGTTGCAGTCTTGGCAGTCGTATCTGCAAACATATCAGTCTTTTGGAGCATTGATACGACCTGTATCCGCGGATAACCTGCATATCCCGCGAATGCTATTCAGGAAGCTCCCCCGTGTCCAATCCTTATGTCGCCCCTGAGTTGCTGTACACAACGCTCAGCGCAGCCTTTACCGGCCTGCTCTGGGTTCCCGTCATCATCAACCGCCTGCACGAGATGGGACCTTGGCAGGCGCTGAAGAACCCGCAGCCCGACGTACGCCCGCACGCCGATTGGGCCTATCGATTGGCCAATGCGCACCGGAACGCGATCGAGAACCTGGCGGTATTTGCGCCGCTTGCCATCGCCGTGCACGTGCTGGGCCTGAGCACGACGCTTACTGCGGTCGCCGCCTCGACGTTCCTGTTCGCGCGCATTGCCCACGCCGTGATCTATGCCTTCGGCGTCCCGTTGCTGCGCACGATCGCATTTGTCATCGGCTTCGGTTGCCAGATGATCATGGCCGGACGCGTCCTCGGCTGGCTCTAGTCACGGACCCCAGGGCATCCCTTGATGGCCATGACTTTCTACTATCTGTCCGGCTCGCCCTTTTCATGGAAGGTCTGGCTGGCCTTGGAGCGCAAGCAGCTCGCGTACGACTTGCGGATTCTGTCGTCGGACGCCGGAGACCTGAAGACGGCGGAATTTGTCGCCATCAATCCGCGCGGCAAGGTTCCGGCGATCGTCGACGATGGTTTCGTGCTCTACGAATCCGCCGCGATCATCGAGTATCTCCAAGACAACTATCCGCAATCCGGCCAGCCCTTGTGGCCCCATGCCGTTCGCGCCAGGGCACTCGCCCGACGTATCGCTGGCGAGGCGGACAGCTACATCTATCCATCGGTGCGCAAACTTGTCCTTGAACTGATCGCGCGGCGCGAAGGACAACCCGATGCAGCCATCATCGAAGAGGCTAAAGCGGCGCTCGTCGGTGAATTCGCTCTTCTGGAGCGCTCGTTGCTGGGTCCATTTGTGACCGGCTCCGACCCGTCGGCTGCCGATTTCGCGCACTATCCGCTTGCTGCCATCATCCGACGCATTGAAGCTAGGCAGCCGCACTACGAAGTAGGCGATGTGCTTCCCGACGGCATCCGAAAATGGATGGAACAGATCGGGATGCTGCCCTATTTTGCCAAGACCACGCCGCCCCATTGGAGGCCCCAGTGATCGAGAAGACCGAACAAGAGCAAACCGCAAAGCGCGAAGAGAGATCGACACACTTGGGCAGCCATGCGCCGCGAAAGCCAGTCTGCGCTGTTGTCGGTGTCGGGCCGGGCAATGGCGCCAGCCTGGCCCGACGCTTTGCGGCCGAGGGCTATGCCGTGGCCATGCTCGCACGCTCGTCGCAGCTGATGAGCAAGCTCGCGACAGAGCTGCCGATGGCGCGAGCCTATGCCTGCGATGTCGGCGACAGCGCCGCTGTCGAACGAACGTTTGCAGCCATCGAAGCGGAACTCGGCGCCATCGATGTCCTTGTCTACAATGCCGGCAAGGGCGTCTGGGGATCCGCCGAGGAGGTCAGCCCCGAGAGCTTCGAAGCGTCGTGGCGCGTCAATACCTTGGGTGCGTTCGTCGCCGCCCGCTGCGTGATTCCCGCCATGAAGCAGCGCGGTGCGGGGCAGATCATCTTCATTGGTGCCACCGCCTCCCGCCGCGGCGGGGCGAAGGCCGCCGCCTTCGCGTCCGCCAAGGCCGCACAGCGCAGTCTTGCCGAGTCGCTCGCACGCGCGCTTGGACCCGCTGGCATCCACGTATCGCTGATTATCGTGGACGGCATTGTCGATGAGCCGATGATGCGCGCCAAGCTGGCGGACAAGCCCGACAGCTTCTTCGTGAAACCCGACGACATCGCCGATACCGCGGTTATGTTGACACGGCAGAACCCGTCGGCCTGGACGTTCGAGCTTGAGGCCCGGCCGTTTGGCGAGACCTGGTGAACTCAATGCCAGGGCGCGCGGCCGGGCATAGCTGGCAAGGCAGACAGCAGCAAGCGTAGGAATACCCCATGATCGTCGAGCGAATCCGAACCGGCAAAGCCTTGCGCAATTTCAAGCATCTGATCGCCAAGCTGCGCGAGAGCTTCCCGGATCTGCCCGAACAACCCGATGCCGAGACCGTGTTCGTGAAATTGCGAAAGTTGCGCGATGCGCGGCGATTGGTCCCTGTGGAACGCTCAACCACGCTCGACGCGGCATTGGAAGCAGTTGTACCTGGATCGTATGTGCACGTACGCAACGGTAGCGTCGCTGAGAATCGCCTGGCACGCCGCCATGAGTTCCCTTCCAGGAACCACGCGGCCGGTGTCATAGCGAATCCAGTCATCCGCTCCGTAGCCTCTCACGATTGCCGGGTCGAGATGGTCAAACCAGGCCGGTAGCACCTCGCAGTCGTAGCGCTCGCATGGCTCGCCGTGCAGGAAGATCGGACCCGTCTCCGCGTACGGCTGCAGGACGTTGAATGGTCGGTACGCCAGGATCAGCTTCTTGTCGCCCTCGGCGATGAGCCCGAGGCAGTGGCGGCAGGGATTGGTCAAGCCCTCGGCGACTTGTTCCAGGGCGGGTTGGTCGTTCGCATCGGGCTCGCCGCGCCGCATCCGGCTGACACCCTCGGTCGGGATGCCCCGAATTCTGAGGCGGGTTGCGACGGCTACGCGATCGGCGAGTGTAGTCATTTCCATCTCCTGCTTGGTCGTGTTGGAGAACAGTACTGATTCGGACGGCCAGTCGATATCCGATTCTTGCTTTCCGATCTTGTCCATGATTTCCTGACCTGGTTCGAGAACAGGGGTTCCGCAATGATCGATATATCCAAGGTCGTCGCAGTCGTCGCCGAGCAGGCGCCACCGCGCGCAAAGCCCTCTGTCTATCCCGAGCCGTTTGCATCGCGCATGGTCGGCAGGGAGAAGAAGCCGCTCGGGGATTTGTTTTCCCTGTCCAACTTCGGCGTCAATCTCACCCGTCTCGCGCCGGGCGCGCTCTCCGCGTTACGGCATGCCCATTCGGCGCAGGACGAGTTTGTCTACGTGCTGCAAGGCAGCCCGGTGTTGGTCACGGATGCCGGCGAAACGCAGTTGCATCCGGGTATGTGCGCAGGCTTCAAGGCCGGCACAGGAGACGGCCACCAACTGATCAATCGCTCGGCTGATGACGTTGTCTATTTGGAAATTGGCGACCGCGCGCAAGGCGATTCCGCCACCTATCCCGACGATGACCTGCAGGCCCTTCTGGTCGATGGCAATTGGCAGTTTACCCACAAGGATGGAACGCCCTACCAGACTCACGCACGGGGTTGACCGTCCCATCGCGCGAAAATACCCCGGCAAGTAGGATCATACTGCTCATGTCGAAGCCCAGGGTTCATTTCCAATGATTGGTCGCGAACGTCTTACCGCCAAGCTGGAAGGTGATTTCGTTGTCTTCCTGATCGGCATGCGCATCAACAACCCGTTGAAGGTTCACAAGTGGCTGCCTGTCGCTACCGCGATGCCGCGCATGATCAAAGAACTCTACCGCCAGCCCGAGTTGGGTTTCATGCATGCGGAAATGTGGTTCGCTCGCACCATCGTCCTGATCCAGTACTGGCGCTCCATGGAGCAACTCATGGCCTATGCCAAGAACAAACAGGCACAACATCTTCCCGCATGGCAATCGTTCAACAAAGCCGTTGGCACAAACGGCTCGGTTGGCATTTGGCACGAGACCTATGCAGCCTCGCCAGGAACGTATGAGAACATCTATGTCAACATGCCGCCGTTCGGGCTGGGCAAGGCTGGCTCACTTCACATGGCGACCGGCGGTCGGCAGTCAGCCGCAGGCCGATTGAACGCGCACACGAAAGTGCCCTGAACCTTCGCCTCCAGGAGATCAGACTGCCCGCGACGCTTCGTCACCACAGCTTCGCCACTGCAGAAATATTTTCCTGGCCGAATCCCCGCTTCAGCGCCTCATTGAACAGACGTTGGACACAATGACTTAGCGGCAACAGCGATCCTGCTTGCTGTTCCGCTGCCAAGACGTAGCTGAGATCTTTTTCGACCAGCTCTACGGGGAACGCCGGCGCAAAGTCCCCGGCAATCATCGCCGTGGCGGCGGCCTTGGTCGCCAGACTACATACGGGCGTAGCCGCGATGATATCCAGCGCTCGAGTCTGGTCAACGCCGGCTCCGCGCAAGAAACCCAGAAGCTCGGCGGCGGCGGCGACCTGGATGGCCAACAAGGCGTTGACAACCAACTTGACTGCGGCGCCGCTGCCAACTGGGCCGGCATGACAGACCGATGCGCCCATGGCCCGCAGTATTGGTTCGGCCAGACTGAGCAGCGCAGGTTCGCAACCCACGAGATAGATCAGTTTTGACGCCTCCGCCTGCGCTCTCGAGCCCGCGACCGGAGCATCGATGAACCGCACTCCTGTCCTGTCGCAGGCTAGCGACAGTTCGTTGACCCAGGCAAGGCTCAGCGTGGAGCTCTCGATCGCCACGGCGTGTGAGCAGTCCGCCAACGCACCGGTGGTCGGGTGCAACCAGACTGCCCGCGACGCTTCGTCATCACGAACCATGCTGATGACGAAGTCGGATTGGGCGGCCGCGTGGCGCGGGGTTCGCGCCGAAGCCGCTCCCAGGGCAACCAAAGCCTGGACCGGATCCGGGCTCCGGTTCCAGACGGTTACCTGGTGACCGGCGCGCATCAACGCCATGGCCATTCTCGAGCCCATCGCCCCCACGCCTAACACCGCTACCCGCGCCATTCGAGCCTCCTGAAACTCAAGAAATTGGTCCGGAACGAAAACCGCCTAGCGACCCTTGCCATCCAGCCAGCCGATGGCCACTTCCGGCTCCAGTCGCTCGCGATAATCCAAGTTCACGTACGAGGCCAGCACGACGCCATCGCTGCCGATCAGGTAGGTGGCGGGTACCGGCAATTCCAAGCTGCCGTCGCCGTTGTGTGCGAGCAAGTCGATGCCGAACGCGTCGTAAATCTTCTTGAGGCCGTCGTCCAAGGTGAAAACCAACCCGAATTTTCTGGCGATCTTGTTGCCGGCGTCCGAGAGCACGGGGAATTTCAAATCGTGCTTCATCTGCGTGGTCAATGACGCGTCCGGTGTCTGCGGGGAGATGGCGACCAGCGAGGCGCCCCTCGCGCGGATATCCGGCAGCCGCTGCTGCAGGGCATTCAGTTCGAGGTTGCAATAGGGACACCAACTGCCCCGATAGAACGTAAGCAGCAGCGGGCCCTTGACCAACAGATCACGGCTGCGAACGGTCACTCCGTTGGCGTCGGGCAGTTCGAATTCCGGCATCCGGTCGCCGGGCTTGATGACGTTCCTGGCAACGCCGGACGCGCGCAGCGTGGCTGCTCCGGCTTCGAGCGTCGCCATCACTTCCGCGGGCACCTGCTGGCGCACGCTTTCGGTCATGGCTTTGAGTTCAGTCGATAAGGTCATGGTATTTCCTCCGCTCTAAGTGAGACGGCAGTCTGCGCCTGGCGTGTTTTGCCATAAATGGTGAATAGAACAAGAGATTGATGCAATATATGCGGCAATGGACACGACCCACATTCGGCTATTCATCGAAGTCGCCCGCCGGGGCAGCTTCGCGACCGTCGCCAGGGATCACAATCTGGACCCGTCCTCGGTTTCCCGTGCTGTCGCTGCGCTCGAAGATGATCTGGGGATGCGATTGTTCCAGCGCTCGACCCGACGCGTGGCCTTGACCGAGGCCGGCCACCTTTACCTGGCGCGCGTCGAAGGTTTGGTCGATGAACTAGACCATGCCCGCGATGAAGCGTTGACCGTCAGCGTCGGTCCTGTGGGTACCTTGCGGTTGACCACCTCGGCGGCGTTCGGATATCAGTGCCTGGTTCCGCTGCTTTCGGAATTCCGCACCCGTTATCCCGCGCTCAAGCTGGATCTGTTGCTGACCGACGAGAACATCGACCTGCTGGCCGAGCGGGTCGATTTGGCCATTCGTCTTGGCCCAAGCGAAGACTCGGCCATGATCGGCAGCAAGCTCATGAGCACGCAGTATCGAGTGTGCGCCAGTCCCGAGTACCTCAAGACGCATCGGGTTCCAAAGAAGCCGCAAGACCTTCGGACACACCGATGCCTGCTGTTTTCGCTGCCGGAATTTCGCCTCCGATGGTTCTTTCGAGACCGCAAGGGAGGCCTCGAAGAGGTGCCCGTCGAAGGCGATATCCTGATGTCAAATGCCTTGGCGTTAAGGCAAGCCGCCGTCGCTGGCGTCGGTCCGGTTTTGCTACCGGACTGGCTGGTTGATGAAGAGCTGGCTCGCGGCCGATTGGTGAACCTGTACCCCGCCTATCGGGTGACAGCCACCGATTTCGAGACCGCCGCCTGGCTTTTGTATCCCAGCCGCGCGTATTTGCCGAACAAGGTGCGAGTGATGATCGACTTCTTGCGTGAAAATTTCAGCTGACCCGGTTCTTCACCTACGACTTGGCCGCGAATCTTGTGCAATCGGGCCACCGACAGAAACCCGCTGCATAGCCCCCGAGATGTCACGATAAAGCGTTCAGGCCGGGCCATGCAGACCTATGGCACGTCGCTTGCCTCGACGCCGTCGACGACTGCGCAGTTGCGACCACTGTCTTTGGCACGGTACAGGGCCGCATCCGTACGCGCCAACCAGGAGGGCCAGTCTTCACCCGGGCTCAGTACGGCCGCTCCCTGAGAGCAGGTCACCGGGCCAGTCGGACCACGCAGTTCCGTGGCGATCTTGTTCCGAAGATTCGCGGTGACCCGTTGCAGGCCCACGACATCAGCCCCCGGCAGAAGCAGCACGAATTCTTCGCCGCCGAAGCGGAACAGACGATCCACTTTCCGGGTGGACTTGCGGATCAGGTCCGCGAAGGCGATCAAGACCCGATCGCCGGCATCATGACCGAACTGGTCGTTGACGCGCTTGAAGTGATCCAGATCCAGCATGACCAAGCCAAATACAGCCTGGCTGCGCTTGTGGGTCTCGACGGCGATCTGCAGCTCCTTCTCCATTGCCCGTCGATTGTCTATCCCGGTCAGGGGGTCGCGCGTGGCGAGCGTTTCGAGCTGGAGACGCTGGCTTTCCGTTCGTGCGGCGAAGATGAAAGCGAACAGGCTCACCAGCGAAGCGGTGATGAGGAACGAGATCATCTGCGGCGCGGTTTCGAACGGCTTGCCATACAGGGCTAGCGCGAGCAACGATAGCGCGGTGAAAATGCTGGCCACGCCGCGGCTGACCAGGAAAAAATTGGCCAGAAGAGTGGTGTACATCCAGAACAGCCCGGCCGCTCCGAGTAGCGCTGCGACGGCGGCGGTGCCAACCGTGTTGATGACGACCAGAAACAACCCCGACCTTCGGGTATCGCCGCTGCGCCAGGCATAGACCACCGCTGCGCAGATGCACAGCGCTATGGTGGTATCCAGGACGCCGACGATAGTCGCGCCAATGAGGAATCGATAGACGGCGAAGGGCAGTATAAGAAGAACCGTGCAGGCGCCGAACAGTGTGAGGATCGTCAGTTGGAAATCTGCGCGCATTCGATACAACATGGATCGGCCCCCTCACTGACCGGGCAACAGCGGCATCTGCCCCGCTTGCACGCCACATGAGCAGCATCAGAGCTGCGCTACGCGAGCCCGGTCCCGGCCAGGACAAGATAGATCCAGCCTAGGTGAGCTTATCGTATCGGACGAACAAGTGCTGCGCTAGGCACGTTGCAACGAAGCGGACAATGCCGTCCGCTCGTGCATCCAACGCAGCCGGCCGCTTGATTCGACGATGTCGCAGCGCGCCGCAAGGCGGTCAATTACTTCACGATGATCGTGCCGACCATATGCGGATGGATCGAACAGAAGTAGCTGTAGGTGCCGGGCATGGCGAACACCGCCGTGTAGCTGTCGTCGGTGTCCAGCGCCGGTGACGAGGGGAATTGGGCTCCGGCGCTAACCACAACGTGCGGTTCCTCGTCGCGGTTGGCCCAGACCACCTTACTGCCTGCGGCAACGGTCAGCGTGGCTGGCTGGAAAGAAAAATTACCGATAGCGACCACATTCTTGACTTCGGACATGCTGCTCGCAGTCGTGCTGGCCGCGATTGCGTTGCTTGGTGCCGGCCTGGCGTCGGCCGTCATATGGGCAGCTCCGATCGCGCTTTGCGGCATGTTGCCGCACGAAGTCGCCGTGGCGGCGAGTGCGGCCGTGGAAACGAGGGCGCGCAACGCGGGCGCGAAAAGGCAATGGCGTGCGGTCATCGAATTGTTCCTTGACTGGTGTTGCGTGGACGGGAATGGGTTGCTGTCGCGCCTAGCCGAGCGTCTCATCGGTAACGGCGAGGTCATGCTTGCCCTGCACATGTCGCACGTTACGAATGCCTAGATAGCTGGACAGAGGGCCGGCAGATAGATCCTTCAGCGGCCCCGGGCCTGCGCCCGCGCCAGGCGCCGGCTGCGGATAGGCGGTCGAGCGTGCCGTGTGGAACGTTACGTTGCCTTCCACTTTCTGCTGGATCTGGTGAATGTGACCGTTAAGCACGGTGACCGAGCCGAAACGCTTCAGATAGCCGAGCGCCTGCGCGCTGTCGTCGGTGCCCCAGCCCCACTGCGGATACAGGTTCCAGAGCGGCACGTGCGCAAACAGCACAATCGGCGTGCTGGCGGAACGATGGGCGAGGTCCTTCTTCAGCCAGTCCAGCTGCGCCTGTCCGAGCAGGCCCAGTCCTCCGGCCTGCAGGTTGAGCACGTTGATCAAGGCGATGAAATGCGCGCCCCCGTAGTCGTAGCTATACCAGCCGGTACCGCCGGTGCCGAAGCGGCGGAAGAATTCCTTGCCGTTATCGCCGATTACGTCATGCTCGCCGGGAACGTACAGCGTCTTCGCACGTGCGCCTTTCATCACTTCGGCAACCGTGTCGAACTCCGCGGGTTTGGACAGATGGGTGAGATCGCCGGTGTGGATGATAAAAGCGGGCGCCTGCCGCTGTGCATTGATCTTGCCAATTGCCTTGTGCAGCGAGGCGACCACATCGGGGTTGGGTTCTTTGTGAAAGCCGATATGGCTGTCGCTGATCTGAACGAAGCTGAAGGTGGCGTCACGCACCGCCGCGTCTCCGCCGAGCGCATCCAGGTTCTTCGCCTCCAGCACGCCACCCTTCATCAGAAACAGGGTGCCGGCGCCGGCCCAGGCCATACACTTGAGGAAACGCCGGCGTGCTGTCGAAGAGTCCAGGGTCGACTCAGTTTCGACCGGGGACAACCGAGCATTGTCAAATTCCGTGGGCTTGCGCATGGTCTCGCCTCAGCCGGCGGTATTGCCGGTTTGCTGGTACATACCGCGCAAGTCGCGAAGATATTCCCGGTACCGGAAGTCTGTTCCGGCTCGCGCCGTACTGGGAATAAATCGCCTATTGGTGCAGTCTTAGCACCGATGCGCTCCCTATTATCCGCCGCCGAGTCCGCACGCAGCCTGCGCTTCGAACAGCAGGTGCTGCCGCATCTGGATGCCGCCCATGGCCTGGCACGCTGGCTCACGCGCGCCGAACACGATGCCGAGGACGTGCTGCAGGAGGCGATGCTGCGCGCCTACCGCTACTACGATGGCTGCAGCGATGGCAACGCGCGCGCATGGCTGCTGACGATCGTGCGCAACACCTTCTACACGCTGCACAAGCAGGCGGCAGCATCCTTGCAGGACGAGTTCGACGAGACTATCCACGGCGCCGTCGACGATGCGCCAACGCCGGAAGCGCAGCTATTGCGCGACGCCGATGCCGGACAATTGCGCCAGGCAATCGAAAAGTTGCCGCTGGAGTTTCGCGAGGTTCTGGTGCTGCGCGAATTCGAGGAGTGCTCGTACAAGGAGATCGCCGAAATTACCGGTTTGAAGTTGGGTACCGTCATGTCGCGACTGGCGCGCGCCCGTGATCGGCTCGCGCGTCATCTGTGCACCGATGCGCAAGGAGAACATCATCATGCTTTGCAATGACGCCATTCTGCTTGTCCATGCCTATCTCGACAACGAGCTTGATGCTGGCGGCAGCGTGCAACTGGTGCGGCATCTGGCTGGGTGTCCTGCCTGCGCGAGTTCGCTGGAATGCCATGCGAAGGTCAAGGAATTGTTGCGGCGGGCAACGCCGCAGTATCGATTGCCGGACGCAGCGCGCGCGCGCGTGCTGGCGGCTCTTCCATTTTCGATCCCGCCCCCGGCGCCGCTGCAGGCATTCCCGCGTCGGCTACCGATGCACCGTTGGCGCGCACTGCCTGCCGCGCTAACGGCGACCGTGCTGTTGCTGGTCGGCGGCGGGCTCGGTGTCACGTTGCAGCGGCACACGACGGCTGCCCAGGTACTGATGACCGATGTGCTATCCAATCACCTGCGCTCGCTGCAGCCGAAACACCTGACCGATGTGGCGACTTCAAGCCAGCACACGGTCAAGCCATGGTTCGACGGCAAGCTGGATTTCTCCCCACGTGTGCGCGATCTGGATGTTGATGGCTTTGTGCTGGTTGGCGGCCGGCTGGACATGCTGAACGGACAGCGTGTTGCGGCCATCGTCTACCGACGCCAGTTACATGCGATCAACCTGTTCCAGTGGCCCGGGTCTGCATCCGATTCAGCACCGACCAGCGTCGATGCCGGTGATGGCTACACGATCACGCACTGGACTCAGGGCGGAATGAACTATTGGGCAGTGTCGAATCTGGAGCGCAGGCAGATGGATGCATTCGCTGCGGCCTTCCGACAGGCGGCGCCGCTATCGGCGCCGGTCGCGCGCTGAGCGTGTCTGATCATTGGCGCGAATGATCCCGTGCGCATGCAGCAAGGCGGTTGCGATGGACAAAGGTCCAGGAAGAGCTATCGCGGCTGGCTTCTAACAGACGAATGTCTGGTCAGCCGCTCCCACACAGGCCGCTCTGATGGTTAGAGGAAAGACTGGCGGGGGCTTCGGTGCTCTGCTGCTGCAGCCGCCCCATCGCCGCGTAATGACCGTTGCGGGCGATCAGCCGGGCGTGGCTGCCGCGTTCGACGATATTGCCGGCGTCCATTTCACAGAGCGCTTCGTCGACGGGCAGAAGCAAGGCCCAATTCTACAGGACGAATGCTGCGCTAGCCTCGTGGACAAGCATCGACGCCATCACACTAAACGCCATGCGCGAAGCTCACAGTGGCGCCGATAGCAACGACGCATGGCCGGAAACACATAGCCAAGTGCCATTCTCACGAATCCAGGTGTCGGTGTACCGAACCCAATAATCGAACGGTTTGCCGTTCTGGCTACCGACCTGGTGCAAGTCCGCGATCACGAGCGCGGTGTCGCCGCGCACGCGGATGTCGAGGTTGCTGGAATCGTTGACGGTCAGCACGCCGTCAGCTGCGGTAATCGCGGCGACGACCTCGGCCTTTCCGATGCGTTTCGAGCTGGATGTAATCAGCACGTAGTCGTCGGTCAGGA
>JBAZBG010000003.1:0-26803 GCA_041671585.1 Arenimonas sp.
GCGGCTGGCAAGCGCGAGCCGCATTGCCCTCACCGGCGAATGAAATCCAGCAAGTCCTGACTCAACCGATCCTTGTGGGTCGCGAACAGCCCGTGCGCCGCGCCTTCGTATTCAATCAGCGTCGATTGCGCGATTCCTTGCGCGGCGACGCGCGCCGATGCTTCGATTGGCACGGTCTTGTCTTCGGTGCCGTGGATGATCAGCGTCGGCACCTTGAAGGCAGCCAGGTCGCCGCGAAAATCCGTGCTGGAAAAGGACTCCAGGCACGCCAGCGTCGCTTTCAGGCTGGCCTGCATGGCGGTGTTGCGCGCCCATTCCCGCAGCTCGTCGCTGACCAGGTGCCCGACCGTTCCAACGCCGAAAAACTTGTGGAAGAACTCAGTGTAGAACTGCGCGCGATCGTCCTTCAGGGCCAGCGCGGTCTGGTCGAACACCGATTGTTCGGTGCCCGTTGGGTTGTCGCTGGTTTGCAAGCGGAACGGCAGTATCGAGCCGATGAGCACGGCCTTCGCCACCGATTTTCCGCCATGCCGCGACATGTACCGCGCAACCTCGCCGCCACCCATCGAGAAGCCGACGATGATCGCGTCGTCGGCGCCGGTATGGGCGATCACCGTCGCCAGATCGTCCGATAAAGTGTTGTAGTCATAACCGCTCCATGGCTGCGACGAACGGCCGAAGCCACGCCGGTCGTAGGCAATGGCGCGATACCCGGCATCGGCGATCGCCATGGCCTGGTCGTCCCATGTGTCGGCCGACAGCGGCCAGCCGTGGATCAGGATGACGGGCGTGCCGCTACCCCAGTCCTTAACGAAGAGCTTGGTTTTGTCGGTGGTGGCTAGGTAGTTCATGGCTTCCATCCCATCAACGCTGGTCCCCCGATAGTATTTGCAGGGAACTTAAGGAAGTCTGTCCGCCAGCGCGCATAGGGGCCAACCGCCGCAACCCTAATACGCGCCGCCACCTCGGGGAGCCAGGGCGCCACCGCTCGCTGAAGCCGAGCGCACCGCCGGGGCGGCTTGACATTGTTGGTCGCCCGACTGGCGGTTGGTGTAGCAATCCCCATCGCTTCGATCGCCACCGTGACCCAGGCTCTGGAAGGCAAGCGCTGACAACAACAGCAGATAAAGCACCGCGATTTTGTGCTTGCCCCTCATTGCAATCCCCCGCCGGCACGTGGCCCCAGTAATGGCAACGCGAAGCTCGGCGCAAAGCGGCCACGAAGCGGCCCATGGTGCACGAGCCAACTTGCAACAACTCCAATGTGGAAGCCTGCTTTTGCGCGTAGAAACAAAGCCTTAGAAGATCATGAGCGACGGACTGCCCAACGAGGAAGCAGTGGCGGCCCCGTGCCACCGATGACGATCGGCGGCGATGCTAGTCTGTACCCCTCCGATGACCGGGCAACAAGATGGTCTTGAAGAAGCTACTCAAGAAGGCTGGCGGCAAGCCCATCGCCGCCAAGCTGGACGAAGCCGCGTACCGTGCATTCAACGACGGGCAACTCGAACTCGCAGTGAGCAAATTCACCGAGCTCGTCGCCAGCCACCCCGAGCGGTCCGACTATGCGTACATGCTCGGTCTCGCCTACAAATACCTGCGCGATTGGCCACGATCTCTCGAGCACAACCTGCGTTGCGTGCAACTGTCTGCCGAGCCGGAACAGGGCGCGAACTGGAACGCCGCCATCGCGGCAACCGCAATCGGCGACTGGCAAGAGGCGCGCAAGCAATGGTCGGCCTGCGGACTGACGATCGAACAAGGCGAAGGCCCGATCGAGGACGATTACGGCACCGTCAGTATTCGCATCAATCCCTGGGGCAATGCGGAGACGCTGTACGCCTTGCGCATCGACCCGGCACGCGCCTACCTGATGAACGTCCCGCTACCAAAAAGTGGCTACCGTTACCGCGATCTGGTCCTGCATGACGGCGCAAAGACCGGCGAGCGGAAATTCAACGGGCGCACTGTTCCCGTGTTCAACGGCATGCAGCGCCTGCAGCAATCCGATTTCCTGACCTTCGCCGCCTTCGTCACCTGCCCCACTTTCGAAGACTGCGATGATCTTTGCGAACGCACCGCGCCCGGCATCGGATTGGTCGAAGACTGGAGCGGCATGAGCTACTACTGCCTGCGATGCAGTTACGGTTCGCCGCATAGTCACGACAAATCCGGGCAGGATTCCGATTGGGATCCGGAACGCAGCCTGGGCATCGCCGCGCAAAGTCGCGTGTCGGTTGAACGTCTGCTGGAACAGTGGGCTGAGGGCGGCCCCGGCCGGTATGTGGATACGATCGAGGTGACGCAGCACGAGTTACCCGAGCCGCAGGATGGCGGCGCGTGGTGGCGCGAGCCGGATCCGAATTAGGGTCGGCTAGCCCCCTTTTTTCAACGTCGACATGCATCTGACCCGCGCACGGATTCTTCCGGGTCGGCGGGGGTGCAGTTTAAGCCGGGCGCGACACGACCGCGGGGCCGCGGATGCCCGGCAATCATGACCGGCCCGCGGTAACATGCTCGACGTGCGTGCCGCAGACGGCGGACAAGGGAAAACAGCATGCCATCACCAGCTTCGTTCGCCGTTCGACAATCGAGCTGCTTCGTGCTTGCACTATTCGCGTTGTCTGCCGTGAACGCCGCTGAAACGCTGCCAGTTCCAGCTGAATCGCCTGCCCAGCCACCGGCGTTTTCCAATGCCCCGCCGGAAATTCGCGAGTTCCTGCTTCGAGCGGAAATCGCCGACAAGATTTCCGATCCGTTGGCACGCTGCCTGGCTTTTCCAGACTTACCTGGAAATAAGTGGCCGGCGGGGCTGGCGAAAGCCCATTGCGACTTCATGTACGGTCCGCGAATCACACTCGCGAAAGCTACTGAGCTTGTCGCTCGAGGCGCGACCGATGAGCTGGATGCGCTGTTTGCCGCCGACCTGGCACGACATTTCAGCGAGGACGATTTCAGCGAGGCCATTCATCGGGATTTTGACGACTTTAGCAAGACGTACGCGGCAGGAAAATTCACCAAGGAATGGCTCGAAAAAGCCCCGAATAGTGCCTTCGCGTTGACAGCTCGCGCCGTCTACTATCGAAGCATGGCGAATGAGGCTCGCGGCAGGAACTGGGCGTCAGAGACGCCGCGCGAGAACATGGTGCGGATGCGCGAGTTCTTCGAACTCGCCATTCCACTTTACCAACGCGCCCTGCAGATCGAATCGCGACTGTTGCCTGCGCATGTCGGATTGATCGACATCGGAATGACTCATACGGCTTTCGCTGACTTGAAGGACAAGGCGATTCACGCTGCCAAGGAGGTCGATCCTGCATGCAAGTCTATAACTGGGTTCCAGATGGTCTCACTCGAACCTCGCTGGGGCGGTAGCTACCCCGAAATGCAAGGGCTGTCGGAGGAGATCGCGCCGTTCGTGGCCAAGCGGCCCCTGCTGGCGCTCAACACGATCTGGCCGGTCGTCGACCGGGCCAACATGCTGTACCGGGATGACGAGTTTGACCAGGTGGTGGCGATCCTCACGCCAATCATGGAGCAGACCTCCCATCCGAGTCCCTATGAATATCTCGGACTGTCCATGTTGCAGGCAGAAAAAGGCAGCCTGTGGCAGGCGTTGGTGTACCTGCTGGAGGCGTCGCGCTTTGACGAGGGGCGGCAGTATGTCAACAGAAGGCGCGGCCGGCTATTGCTCGAGATTGCCCAGCGGCCGGAATGGGCGCAAAAATACGCGAAGCTAGCGGTCGAGCAGGACCCTGACGATCTAGTTGCGCATTATTGGCTCGGAATGAGCTACTCCAGCGCCGGCAATTGGCCCTTGGCAGAGAAGGAGTACCGGATTTCCGCACAGGACCCGGGAAAACGTGCCGATTCATTGAGCGACCTGGTAACGGTGTTGATGAAGAGCGGGCAACTGAAACAGGCTCGCGAACAGGTGGACCTGCTGACGACCGAATTTCCTGCCTATGCACTGGGCTGGTTGGTACGACACCAGGTCTTGGCAACAACGCGGAGTGAGGGGTCGCTCGAAGCGCTGCAAAAATTTTTCGATACTGTCGACCGCACTGACCCCAGAGGGCGACGGATCGCCGAAGAGGTCGAACGTTGGATGAAGGACAACCGTGTGCAGCTGCCCGCAAAACGTTAGGCAAGCTTGGTCGTTTGGGTTGATTCTGGCGCTGCTGCTGGGGCAGGCCGGGCAATCAGCCGCTGCCACCACGGTAGTGCCACCAACCAGGACCGTGGACGGGGAGACTCAGGCCGAATACGCGGCGCGCTGGTGGCAATGGGCGAACCGTGTTCGACCCGGCGTCAAGCCGTTTCAGGATCCGACCGGTTCCCAGTGCGCCTTGAACCAATCGGGCAAAGTCTGGTATCTCGCCGGCACCGACGGCACCGACGACATCAGGCGCCGCTGTACCGTGCCCAAGGGCAAATACCTATTTTTCCCGATCATCAATATGATCAGTCATTCGCTTCCAGGCAAGCCGCTGACTTGTGATCAGGCAAAAGCTGAAGCCGCCGCCAACAACGAGCATTTGGTCCTTGCCGAGGTCAAAATCGACAACACGCCCGTACGGAACATTCCGGCTCACCGCATTCGGAGTACGCAATGCTTTGATGCATTCCCGATAGCTACGTATATCGATAACACGAAGTCCTATTTCCCGGCTGCCACCGACGGCTATTGGCTGATGCTCGAACCACTCTCATCAGGCCTGCACCACATCGTTGTCAGAGCGCGCTATGACAACCCGGGAGCAAATCTCGGCGATTTGGAACAAAATTTCGAGTATCAATTGCAGGTAGAGGAACAGGTCAAGGACGAGGAGCCCGTCAATCCTGAGAAATTATTCGAGGGATTGATCGTCGCGTTTGCGCCCCTCGAAGTCGGTTCGAAATCAACATTCGCCCCGGAGCAGTGACGCTTGATGTCGCCAACTTCAATATGACGCTGAACCTTGCATACGCTAACCGTCGCCAATTCACAGGAGCCCCCCCATGAAGACCCTGCTCAAGCTTGCCATCATCGCCATCGTCGGCGCCGCCACACTGGCATCGCCCGCTTTCGCCGCACTGAAGGTCGGAAAGAAGGCGCCCAATTTCACTGCGCCCGCCTACCTTGCCGGTGAGCCTTTCACTTACAAACTCGCCGACGCGCTGCAAAAGGGTCCGGTCGTGCTCTACTTCTTCCCGGCTCCACACACCTCCGGCTGCAATGTCGAGGCACATTTGTTTTCCGAGGCCATCGACCAGTTCAAGGCGCAGGGCGCGACGGTGATTGGCGTCACCGCCGGCAACCTGGACGAACTGGCGGCGTTCTCGAAGGAAACCGAATACTGCGGCGGCAAATTTCCGGTCGCGGCCGATGCCGGAGCGAAGATCGCCCGGAAATACGACGCGCTGCTGGTCGCCAAACCAGGATGGTCGAATCGGACGTCCTACGTGATCTCGCCCGCGGGACGCATCGTGCACGTCTATTCGGATCTCAGTCCAAATCAGCACGTCAAACAAACGCTCGATGCGGTGACCGCGCTAAAGAAGTAGACACGCGAATCAACGCACCCAGCGATCAGCACTTCGGCGACTTGCGCTTCTTGCCGATCGCCCTGCGTGCTTCGACTTTCTTGATGTAGTCGGGCGCGAACGGAATCTTGCATCCGCCGACCAGGTCGACGGCGACCTTGCCGATGCCCTCGGCCGTCTCGACCGCGAGCTTATGCAGCGGTTCGACGTAACAGGCGACGGCGATGACGAAACCGTTCATCACGTATTTGACGCGATTGGGCTGTTGGTGAATCGTCGCCGCCACGCGCTGCAGCAGTGACTTGATCTCGGCGAGGTCGAGGTTCGCGTCGTCCTTGATGGCGACCAGGCTGCTGTACGTCTGCCAGCCCGACGAGGCGATGTTTTCATTCCTGGATTCGATCCACTCCAGTGCCATCTCCCGACCATGCGGGCTCGCGGAGGCTACCCACGGGACGGTGAATTCGATAACCCAACCGGAGCTGGCGTTTTCGACCCACTTCTGCAGATCCTTCCTGGTCATCTTCGCGTCATCCGCGATCAGTCCGGCGAGGTACATCGCATCGGCGATGCCGGTATCGTACAGATCCAGGGCGAGCTGGTAGTCCACCTTCACGCGCTTCTGGATCTTCTTCATGTCCTCGACCTTGACGCCGATACACGATTCCTTGGCGCCGTAGGTCATCCACATTTTCCTGCTTCGTTCGTTGCCCAGTTTCTTGAGTTCGGCGACGATTTCGTTTGCGGTCATTGTCTGGCACCTGGGTTAATGGCTGGGCCAAATCACAAGAACAAATCGACCCGAACATTGAACCGACGTGCAAGTCGCTTGGCGATTTCCTTGCTGATTGCGCGCCGGCGGTTGAGGATGTCGGAAATGCGACTCTGTGGCGCGCAGTCTGCAAGGTCTTCCTGCTTCAGGCCGTGCTGATCCATCAGGAAGCGCAGCACTTCATGCGGTTGCGACTGTGGGATAGGAAATTTCGCGTCTTCGTAGGCCTTCACCTGATCGCCCAGATACGCCAGAACGTCCGCGAGCGGATGGGTCTCGTCATCGCCAACCTGATCCAGTAGTGACTCGATCGTCGCACGCGCGCGCCGGTAGTCCGCTTCGGTGCGTACGGAAGTGACGCCCACCACTTCCTTGAACGAGAGCCACGCCTTGAGTATGGCTTGCGGTTTTGGCGCTTGTTGTTTTGCGTGTCCGATCATCTTGCATCCACAAGCGCCGCCTTGGCAATCACATGCATTGAAGAGAATATACCATTTTGGGATAATGTCAAATGAGCCATGGAACCCGCCCAGCAACAGCATGTCCACGTGTAGTTTTCTCGCCTGTAAGCGAACTACCACTGTGCGCGTGGGAATTCCCCGCGCCCCCTTCGCGCACCTGTTGAAAGCCCCCCGCCAGTGGGAGTAAAACGAGCACAGCTCGCTACGTTCTCGACCAGGGGATAGAGACATGCGCAGTTGGATTCCGTTGTATGCCTTGGCATTGGCGACGGCCATTGTCGCCAGCCCGCGCCCGGCGCTCGCGCAATCAGGCGCGGAGTCGATGGAGGCCCTTCCCGGCGCCACGCAAACGTCGGCGACGTCCCGGAAGCACTGTCCCGATCCCGCATTGCGCAAACCGATCCAGGTCGGCCCCAACGCGAAAGTCGGATCCGGTGCGCGCGCCAAGGCCAAGGCCAAGTCGACGGCGCTCAATCTCGTCGGCGGCTTGCTGGGCGGCGGTGGCAATAGAGGTGGCGGGGGCGGCGGCAACGACGGGCCGCGCCTGGCCAAGTGCAAGATCAAGGACAGCGAAATGACCGTCTTCACCGATCCCGAAACCGGGATCGCGCTGAAGGTCGGCGCCAAGCGCGACAAGAACGGCCTCGTGGTGTTCTCGGAAGTCGACAAGTCTTCGGACAACGGTACCTTCCAGGCCGCCGTGCTCGAGAACGCCAACGGCGACGTGATGGCGCCGCAAGACGTCGACATCTGCGAGCTGTGGGGCGAATGGAAACTGACGGTGTCGTGGACCAAGACCACGTACGTCGACAACCAGGTGGTCAAACAGGAAAGCGGTGGCTGGCAAAAGACCGGGCTGTTCACCCTGCCCGGCAGCATGGAGAGCGGCGACGGCATCTGGCAGCGACTCGGATTCTCCAACGCCTCGCACGGCGCACGCATGGTCGCGATGCGCTATCGGCTACCGCCGCCGGAAACGGGCGATGGCCCGCTCAGCACCGTCATCCACGTCACCCGTCCCGGCCGCGATCCGGTCGACACCGTTCCTTTCGGCTTGAACTTCGATGAAGGCCCCGACGGCATCGTGTTCACGCGCGAGCGCCCGTCCGACTGTCCCGATGGCGACTTGCTCGCGGACTTGCCGCGCGGCACACCTCCGCCGCCGCCCGCGTCGAATCCGGCGCCGCGTCCGCCGGAGACGACGCATGAGACGCCACCACCCCGGCCGGAAGGCGACGATCCGAGGGATGAGGATGAGGAGTGCCCCTGGCCGACTGAAAAGATCGCCATCGACCTGGTTGATGCCGAGGCCTACAACTTTTTATACGGCACCACGCAGACTTACACCGACCTGGCCGACATCGTCCGGATACTCACCAACCGGGTCGCCCCGCACTACGACCCACGCGGCGAGTGCGGACGGTGCATCCGGCGGCTCGACCTCTGGGGCCACGGCGATCTCGCCGGCGGCTACATCAGCTTTGGCCCGAACGACGCTGTCGTCGGCAAGGTGATCGTCGGCGCTGACATCCCCCAGAAACTGGCCGCCATCGGCCAGCTGATGTGCGTCGGTGGCGAGGTGGTGATGAACCAGTGCAAGTCCGGCTACGAGCAGAAGGGCACCGATGCTCTGCAGATCCTGGCCGACAATATCGGCGTGACGGTCTCGGGTCCGCCCGGCGAAATCGAGGGCTGCCGCATCTTCGGCGGCATCCTCACGGACTACAAGAACGTGGAGCCGGCGGCGGGGGTCAAGACGCCGGCGGACAATTCATCGAGGGACGTGGCTGGCGAGTGATTGCGGCTTGGAAGTGAATCTCAACCGTTGGGCTTATCGGAGCCGGATGCAATGGCACTGTTCTTCTTCATGATCCTTACCTTGCTGGTCCCGGCCACCGCCGCGGTGATCTTCTTCTATTTGCGCTCAAGCTTCGACCTTCTCGAACTCGTAAAAAATGACAATGCTCTCTGGATGCGCCTGAATCGCCCGGAGAAGACTTGGGTGAGGGAGCAAGGCGGTGGGTTTGCAACCATCCAGCCGCTATTCCCTTGGCTGGGCTGGGTCTGGGAGGGCAATACCAGCGGATTGAGGGCCGACATCGCCAGGCAGGTCACTTCTACCAGCAAACTGCTCAGATCCGGCCTGACGCTATTCGCGTCGACCTGTCTGGCCATTATCGTCCTTGTGATTTCGGCAGAGTGAATCAAGCGCCACCGCTGGCGAAGCAGCCGACCTTGGCAGCAAACCTTCAATCCACATAGTCATCCGCCTGCGGCGCAGGACAGACGGCAATCGGCGCATGCTCGTCTTTCGATGAGTCGAGCATCCAGCATTCCCCGAGTACGGAGCAGTAGCAGGTTTTGAGTTGGATCTTGCTCTGCTCCGCGTTCAACCGTTCCCAGTAGGGCTGGTTCGAGGGTGAATTGGTGAGCTGCAGGAAGGTCTTGGGGCGATTGGGAGCAAGTACCTGGTTGTGCAACGAGCTGATTCGCCACGCTGGATTGCCTTTCGACGCGAGCAGATCGGCGCAGCAGGCAGTCCACAATTCGTCCACATTGCGAATCGGCTTGTCCGCATAGCGCATCGACACCGAATGCACGCGCGCCGGCCCGACACCGACGTTTTCAACGCCGAAACTGATCACGCGTTGGCCGTCGTCGGTGGCGTTGCTGGTGTGGTATTGCAGGTAGGGCCAAACGCTCGCCGCGAGCTGCCGCTCCATGATCTGGCTCTGCCGAAGGGCCACTGCCAGGGAAATGACGGCAATCACGATGGCGCTGCCGCCGACGATTAAATCCGGCCAGTGCGCTTTGCCTCGCTTCGTTGCGGCTTTGGGGGGATCAATCGGCTTCAACTCGTCATCGATCGCGGACATGCGTTTTCTTGAGTGATTCGTCGGAGGGGTATCTTAGTCGCAAGGTTCCTCGGGGTGTGACCCGGCAACCGTGACGCACTACGCATTGCCAGGCGCCAAGAAGCGGTATAGCACCGCCACGCAGACCCGCCCGACTCAGCGCTGTTGATAGAATGCGCCATCATCCCAACCACACGACCTACCCATGAAGAAGTCCGGCTATTTGCTGCTGCTGGCCCTCGTTACCGTGAGCGCCAACGCCAAGAACAAGATCGTGCCCCTTTCCGAGTCGACGGCGAGCACGCTTGAAGGCAAGAGCCTGGTCGTCACCCGACATGCCAAGCCTGGATTTACTGCAATGACCGCTGGCAAGGCCATGTTTGGGCTGGCAGGTGCCCTCGCCATGGTGTCGGCGGGAAACAAGATCATCAACGATAACCAGGTCGAAGACCCAGCCGACATCCTGCAGCGCGAACTGGCGCCCGCACTGGCCAAGCGCTACGGCCTTGTGCTCAAGCCAGCGACAACGCCGATAATCGAAGAAGTCAATCCGAAAAAGATCGCCAGCACTCAGACCGATACTGATTACATTCTCGACATTCGTTCTGCCGGGTGGATGTGGGTGTACTACCCCAGCGACTGGAACAACTACGCGGTCTATTACATGCTGCAGCTGCAACTGATCGACGCAAAATCCGGTGTTTCCGTTTCGAAGTTGAATTGCAACCCGCACACGAAGAAAGACCCGCATCCGCCCACCAAAGACGCCATGCTCGCCGACGGCGCCGCACTATTGAAAGACATGACCCAAAGCCTTGGCTGGGAGTGCTTGAAGCTGACCAAGGAACAGTTCCGTCTCACCGATTCGGATCTCGCTGCGACTCCGGAGCAGTACGTCGACGTGCTCGGAAAATATGCCGCTACTCATCCGGCGCCTGCTGGTGGCACTACCCCTACTGCCGCAGCGCTGGAGACATCGCCAGCTGCCGCGGACGCCGCGGTGACTGCCGCTGAGCCCACCGAAGAGCCAGCTGCCAACGCGGATGAAGAGCCAATGACCGGCACGGTCGACTGACCTTTCGACTCGATCGGCACCTGAGGTCTGGTCGAAGGCGTGCGCCAAAGTGCGCACGCCAACCAAGAAACTGGTGCCTTCCGACGCGGCCCTGTCGTGCCTCATTCCGGCACACCTGTCGCCGTGACGCCCAAGGCACGCTAGTCTAGCGGCTGGGTCCAGCCTCACCTCGGAGAGTCTCATGCTGCTCGTGACTTGGCACGGATTTCGCTCCGTCGGCGGGCGCATCGCTGCATTCGACACTGATGCCAAGGGAATTCCCGTGCGTACTGCGCGCGCGAGGTTTCCGGTTTACGGTGGCGCGTCTTTGCCTTACGGATCGCCTAACGCAGGGAATGCCTTCATCCTCACGCCGAGTTGGAATAAGGTTGTTGGCGTGCGGCCGCAGGGATCGCCGGTTGGATTGGCGGTCGCGAAGGATGGGGCGATCTGGACAACCGATGATCGGGCCGGACTGGTGATTCGGATTACGAGGGACGTGGAACAGTGATTGACGCAAGCGGATAAGCCGCGTGAACTTCGTTGCGGAAGTCGTCGACAAAATCTTCGAATGGCGACCCCGGTCAAACAACACGGGTGGCTGTCCTGGCAATTGAGACAGCAATTGAGGGAAACCTGCGGAAACTGTTTGACCACGATATGGCATGGGCGCAGTGTAGAGCCGCAAGTTCTTTGCACCGAGGCTCGCTGGGGATGGCGTGCTCAAGAGAAAGTGGCGAAATCCGTCTTGCTCGTCTTGAACAAGGCACCCAAGTGCACAAACACGTGGCAACTGGAGGAAGGATGCAAAGCACGACTCAACTGAGATCTTGCGTGAAAGTGGCGCTCGCGCTACTTGGCGGCCTTGGCTTGACACCAATGGCCTTTGCGGGCGCGCCAGTGTATGTCGCCAGCACCGGCAGCGACATTGCGACTCCCGCCTGCCCGATCGGGATGATCGGCACCACTCCAAAATGTCCGGTCGCCAGCATCGCCACGGGAGTGGCACTTGCCAAGCCCGGCAGTGAAGTGAGGGTGGCCGCCGGCCCCTACTCGGGGCTGATTGAATTGCGCGCCGGTATTACGATCGCCGGCGGCTACAGCGCTGATTTCACCAAGGTCAATACGCTTTCGCAAAAGGATCTCGAGTCCCCTCTGCGAACCGAGAACAGCTATCCCGGCCACACTCGGCTCGTTCCTGCAACCGGAGCGGATCGGGTCGTGGTGGCAAAAGCGCTGACAGCCGAGGCTGGGTTGCGCAATCTGATCGTGTTCGGCCCCCTGCTCGACGGCAAGACGGGTCGTTCGAGTTACGTCATCGTCGCGCAGGATGGCCAAACCTTGCAGCTTGAGAACGTCAAGCTCGTGGCCGGTCGCGGCGAAGAGGGCGCGGCCGGCGCGGCTCCGACGGCACCGCCAGGAACAGCGTATTGCAACAACGGCGGCCCCGGAGGGCGATCGTGGGTAGGGACGCCCGATATCCACCATGTGACGTGCGAAAGCAGCGATGGATTGGCAGGCAGCGACGAGAGCTCGGGCGGCACATTCGGAACTAAGGGGAAGGGCGCCATTCCGAATTGCCTGGAAGCGGACGATTCCTATAATGCCTACGACCCCGCCCTGAGCGGCCAGTCTGGAGGTCCCGGCGCGCACGGCTTGACAGGCGATGCGGGAATCGCCTCGGCCGATCGCGCCGGCACGTTTCTGCTTGCGGGCAGCGTGCTTGAATGGGATGCGAAGGCAGCAGGTTCCGGCGGTAACGGTGGGCCGGGCGGCGGCGGCGGCGGCGGCGGTGCGGGCGGCGGCCGCATCATGAGCAGCTTTTGGACGAACATGCAGATGCTCCTCGGCGGCCACGGTGGGGACGGTGGGCGGGGCGGCTGCGGCGCTTCGCAGGGCGGCCATCCCGGCAGCCGCGGTGGCGGCGCGTTTGCGCTTACGCTAAAGGACGTCGTAGTCCACAGCAATGGGCTCGCCATCTTGCAGGGACAAGGCGGGAAAGGCGGCGCCGGGGGCGATGGTTTCAATGGTTGGGATGGGACACCCGGCATGCGGGGAGATGTCGGCTTGATATGGTCTCTCCGTGGAGTTGACTACCATCCAGGCAAGGGAGGCGACGGCGGCCCAGGCGGCGGCGGCGGTAGTAGCGGCGGCGGCGCGGGCGGCAACGGCGGCCCTTCGATTGCTGTGGCCGAAATCGGCAAAGTCGAGCACGTAACCCGCGGCTTGTTTTACGTCGCCCTGGGCAGCGGCGGCGAAGGCGGCGACGGCGGCAAGGTAGCCGGAGCGCTTCATGGCGATTCCGGTTTACCAGGCCCGATCGAAAAGACGTATCAGTTCGTCTTATCCGGTTCGAAATAAATTGCCGACTTGATGCCGTGTCACGATGGGCGCCTCGCCGGAGTGCCAGGCGCACCATCGCTCAATCGGAAATAATTTCCGACAAATTTTTCCTCGGCCTAAGTGCGTCGAGATGAGTTCGTTGCGGGACTATTCCGAAATTATTTCGTGCCAAGCAATTTGAATTGCTGGGTCCCGGCGTTCAATCCAGCTTCACCAGAGTCGCCGTGGATCGCTCCGGCTGCATTGCCGCCATCGCCCCCAATACCGCCCCGGCCAGCGTCAACGTGGAACAATCCTTGAGCCTCATGCGTTGAATTCCCGATCAAGGCCAGGGCGACCGACGGGCCGCCATTGCCACCGGCACCGCCGCCGCCGCTGCCACCTTCGCTGCCATCGCCGCCTTTCGCGCCCGCGCCGGCATTGTAGGTATAACCGCGACAGGTATAGGTATCTCCAGGCTTGCCTTCGGCACCAGGCGAGCCAGCCTTGCCGGCGCCGCCGGCGCCGCCCACGCCGCCCACCCCGCCTTCTGCTTTCAAGATGGCAACGTTGGTGCTGAACACCTTGGCATCCTTGAACACGAGTCCGAACGAAGCTCCGCCGGCGCCGCCGCCCTTTCCTCCCTCGCCGCCGCAGCCGCCTTCGCCGCCGGCGCCCCCGGGGCCACCCTGCATGATCTTAATGTCGCACTGCGTATAGCTCAAAGTGAAAAAAGTGAAGGTGCCGTGGCGTCCGCCACCAGCGCCGCCACCGCCACCACCATCTCCGGCCATGCCGCGTGCGCCAGGCCCGCCGGTTATTCTTGCTTCCCATTCAAGCACACCGCCAGTGAGCTTGAATGCGCCGGCACGATCGGCGCCGGCCTTGCCGGCAAGGCCAGTCAACCCTGCCTTGCCCGGATTGCCGTTCGTACCGATTGGGCCGTCAGGCGGACCGTATGCGGTGGACAAGCAGAAGTCGTTGTGGCCAGCGGTTCCTGGCGTGCCGCCCAAGCCTGGAAGTGAATCCGCATCACCTGGATTGCCGTTGTCGCTGGAGCAATATTGAAACGTGCCGTCATTGCAAATGTCATCGCCTGCGCCCATTTGCGGCATGCAAGAGCCTTTCGTCACACGCTGATTCACCTGCCTGGTCCAGCCACCGCCGCCGCCGTGCGTGCACGTTGCCGCAGCCTTCGCTCCCGCTTCTCCCGCCATACCCGCTTCGCCATGTCCGGCCACGAGCTTGACTGAATCGAGCTGCAAGGCTGTGCTGTCCTGGGCCACGATGACGTAGCTGGAACGGCCGGATTTCCCGGCCAGATCCGGACCGAACAAGACCATATTGCGCAAGGCGGTCTTAGTCTTGATTCCGCTCGCCACCACTACCCTGTCGTCACCCTTGCCGGCGCTAAGCCGGGTGTGGCCCTGGTAGTCCTGTTCCTTTCCTGATAGCGACTTGAGCTCGTCAAGCGAGAGTTGTTTGAATCCCTCAAACTTGGAAGCATAGCCGCCGACGATAGTGACGCCGTCCCGCAATTGAAGCGGACCCGTGTAGTGGCCGGCGGCCACCCTTACTTCGCCGCCGGGCGAGGCCAGAGCGACTCCCTTGGCGATACTGGCGGCAGGGCAGGCAAGCGTGCCGATCAGGTTCGCCGGGCAGGCGGCGGTGGCCGCATCACTTCCGGTGGTGGATACAAAGACAGGCGTGGCGGCCAAGGCCGGTGTCGCCACGCCGAGACCGGCCAACAGCGCCGCGACAATGTTCGAGCCAAGGTTCGCTCGCATTGTATTCCTCATGGGTATGCGCATCGGCTCAAAGTCCGTGGAATCGCTCGCGGCGCCGGTTTTCATGCTCGTTTCCCCTGACATCGGCGTCAAGTTCAAGGTGCCTTTTCCCGGCCTCTTCGCGCTTGGAGTCGGCCAGAAAATACTTGGCGTCAAGCTCCCTTATTTCGAGTGCAAGCTCGGCTTTTCTGGCAAGACTCGTGTCCTCGTGGTCGTACTCTGTTTGCAGAGTATTGAGATCGCGCTGCATAGCGTCCCTCTTGAGAGTCCACTCACTTTGTTGATGAAACGCAAGATCCCGCGCCGTCTCCAGGGCATTCTTTGCATCAGCATTCTTGTCCGGATCCAAGGCGACGGTAATCGCGGTACTGAGCTTCGTCTTATAGTCGATGAAGTTCTCCTTGAATTTTGCGTTGTGCAATCCTTCGCCCTCCTTGCTGATCTTTTCGGGATCCAGGGTGACACCGTCTTTGACAAAGTCGTGGATCTTCTTGACCGTGGATCCAAAAAAGAAGGCGATTGCCCCCAAACCCGCCAGTGAGATCACGAAAAGTATCCAGTCGGTCGCCTCCTTGGCGACCTGCTCGGGTTCCTGCATATCGAAAAAGAGGGTCACATGGGTTGAATTCATGATCACCTTGTCTCCGCCACTAATGGTGAAGTCGACGCCGATGGTTTGCTGGGCCGATCTGACATCGCTGACCGTTCCCGATATCTCCGCTTTGTCGGGGTCGAATTTCAATCCGTTCGGTAGTGCGCTGGTGTCGCCGCAGCTCCAACGGTAGGGCATGTCGCCGCCAGTGGCGGAAAGTCGTACCCGGTAATGCCGGTTGCGCACCACAGGCGGCAATTCCGTAAAGCCGGGGGCGAACGGGAGGCGGCTTTCCACCGGAATGTGCAGCTTGATTGGCAATACCACGTCTATGTCCTTTCCGGCTAAGTCCTTTCCGGTTGCTGCCAGACCGAGCGTGATGTGCGCATGGCCCGCATGTTCGGTTTCCCCGAACGCACCGTACAGCGCACCCAACTTTTCATCCATGGAGAAAGAAGCGATGTCGAATATGTTCCCGTACGTGGCGTCCGGCGCCACCAGCGACCATTGGAGAGGTTGCTTGACAGTTGAGGGGATATTCTTTGGATCAAGCAACAGGGCGTAGCGATTGCGCTCGACTCCCGTCGGCAATGTCAATTCCACTTCGCCCTGGATGGTGCCGAGATCGAGCGGTACGATCCGCATCGCCCCCTTGTCGGCAAGGCGCAATTTGAAGACAAAACTGCGCAGGACGCCACGGGCATCCTTGGCAACGACCTTGAACGAATAGAAGGTCGCCTGGGGTGTACCTGTCAGCAAGCCGGTAGTCGGCTCGGCAACGCCTGCAGCTGTCGTCGCAGGGGCTACGGTGAAGGCCTTGCCGGAAACATTCTCCGAGTCGTTCGGAATGGACCATGTATACGCCGCACCGGCCGGTGTCGACTCCAGCTTGAGCTTGACCTTGTATGCGATGCCAGCAACCCCATCTGGCAAGTCGTATTCTTGACCATCTGTATGGGCCGTCATGTCGATCGACAGCACCGGCGTATTGTCCTGCCCCGCCCCCAGCTTCACATAGCTGGCTTTCATCGCATGCTTGAGCGCCGTCGCCGGCGTCGTCAGAAAGCCGGTTGTGGAACGGATATCGCCAGCCTTGTCGAAGGCACCATGCATGCGCTTGCTGCCGTCGACATCCAGGCTGAACCGGCCAATGAAGCGGGCGGCGTCTTTTTCGCCTGCCTTGCCGAAATCGCATTGCAGCACATTGTCGCCAAAGCGCACATTGGTCGCCGCAACAGCGCCAAGCTTGACCGTGAGCGCAGCACCCTCCTGCGCCACGTGCAATTGATCATCATGCCATTTCCAATCCTTGCCGGTGGTGTCGACCAGCGTGTGGTGGCCGGCCCACATTGCGGCCGGATCACCGTCGACCGCGCTTGCCACCCCTTCCCGGCTGAAGCAGCCGCACTTGCCTTCGACTTTGAGCGTGCGCACCTTGCCGTCAACAGTGATGGTGACGGAACCGGAGCACCGGGCTCGATTGGCATTGATGATCGACTGGGCGTCGAAGGTGGGCTGGCCCATCACCTCCATGGACACCGCCGGGACCAGTTGAAGTTCAAACGCATGCTGCGTATTGCCGAGCTTGAGCAAGCCGGCCACCAGGCTGTAGTCCTTGATGACGGCGCCGTCGACATCGATGCTGGCGCCCTCCTCGCGCATCTCCAGCCAATAGCGCGTGCCTTCACTGTCGAACAAAGCGTAGCGCCCGGCCCAGTAGCCCGTCTCTTCCTCGCTGGTTGCTTTGTGCGCCGCTGCCACGCTGGCCATGTCGGTGCCATAGTCGAGCCGTAACAAGAGAGCGTTCAAGTCATTGATCATGTCTTGAGATTCATCCGGACGGTACTGGCCGCTGATTTCGGTGAGCTGCTGCATGAAATAGTGGGGCAATATGCCGCCGCTCTGGCCGTCGACAATGAACTGGCGCTCGGCAGCCAGTGGGAGAGCGTCTTCGTTGCGTACGGTAGCCATCGTCTTGCTCCTGGGAGTGGGAATTGCTTGAACGTCGTGGGCGATTCTCAAGTGCGTGTCTTGCCAAGGGGAGCGTGATCGCGGCAAGCTCCGTCGAAATGGATGGTGAAGTCGGTGATGCCAGACCGGTCCAACCCCGCATTGTCACCTTCCGCAGCCTGCAACTTCGGTATTGCTATCGTCCATGTCGTATACAGGCCGATCATGTCGAGCGAGGTGCCGTCCAGCTTGCCATCATGTTCGCTTCCCATATCCGTATTGTTCTTGCCGGACATCGTGGTGTCGGAGATATGGGTAACGCTCGCAACACGCGGCGTGTCGTGGAGAAAAGTATGGGAAACCTTATCCAAACCGATTATGGTGCTGCGCCTTCCCGTGACAATGCTGATGTAGATGTTCGCGCCATTCAAAGTCTTGGCGCCATAGACCCTGGCGCGCGCATGGCTGATGCGGATTTCGTGATACTGGTGGCTGTCGATGACAGGAACTTGCGGACAAGCTTCAAGGGGGGGTAGCACGTCGTTTAACGGCTTGGGCGGCTCGATAATCGGGATATCCGGCACGGTGACAAAGGAAATGATTCCATCCTTCTTGAGCCGATCGAGCAGGCGGCCTGGTTTGATATGTATGTACAAGCCGCTCCGCGTGCCCGCTACTGCCGGTATCGGATTGAGACCGCTTCCCTGGATGCTGTCGAATTTTGTGAAGCTTTCCCTGACCTCGTCGACCCTCCCCATGATTTCGGCGATGGTTTTCTCCGTAGGCTCGACGCCTGTTTTCCATAGCCCATCCATACCAGTGACGAGATTGATCGGATCCTTGTAGTCGAGCGTCATGTAGGCAAGTTTGGCTTGCAGCGTGGCGATCGATTCCAGGGATGCCTCGACCTCCTTTTGGTAAAGCCTGGCGAAATGAGAGACTTGCCCCGCCCCGAACGGGCTGAGCGGCTCCTTTACATGCTTCAAGTCATCGAGCTTGGCTTTCGTATCGAGGTAGTTGTCATATTGTTCGAGCATCTGCATCGCGCAAATGCTCGAGAGCAGCAACGCTTGACCCTTCTCATTCAAGGTGTCCTTGAATTCACGGATCTGCGCCGAAATCGACTCTGCGAAATCCTTGCCCAAGGCTTCTTTGAGCCGGCTGATTTCTCCATCGAATTTATCCAAGCTGGCAAGCAAGAGCCGCTTCCCTGGCTTCATCGTCAGCTCACCGGTGGTGGGATCTCTGTCAAATACCGCGCCAGTCGCGTCCTTGACGATGTCCTTACCCAAGGTCACGACGTCATTGACGACGGTCGCCTTGGGCATGCTTCCCCCTCCGTCCGTCGCGATCTTTGTTGTGGCGTTTTGCCACAGGCTGAACAATTGCAGGCCGCCCATCATCAGTGCCGATGCGCCTTCCCCTCCGGTAAAGGCAAACGACTCCCCCGCCTGCATGACTTTTTCCATATCGCAGGAAAAAGCCTTCATCACCTTGTCCGGAACCCCCTTGAGTACGCCCAGCAACTCATCCTTGGCCGCGTCGAAAGCCTTGCTGGCGCGCTCGATCTCCGGCTGGCTTTTCTCTAATTCGTCATACAAGTATTTATACGCTGCCAATTGGCGACCTGCGGTAGCCTGCAGCGCTTCGCGGGTGTCAGTGAGCGCTTGTTGAGCCACTTCTTTCGCTTCGTACTTGTCCCGCATGCTAGTGAATTGCTTTTCCAATATCAGGCGGGTGCCCAAACTGGCTTTCAGGTTTTTCATCAGCGTATCGATGGGAGTCGACGTGACGAAATCGGGAGACTTGCCGAAATAGGTGAGCTTGCTATTGAAATTAACCACCATGCCGTGCGACGCGGCGACCAGCGTGTGTTTCCTGTTGTCGCTCAACGAAGCCTTCGCGTCGTACTTGGGGAACAGGCGCAGGACATCCTCAAGCCACTTTGCCAGGTCCCCGATTTGCGACCAAATCGCGTCGGGCGGACAAACCGTTTTTCCGGAAAATTTCGTGGGCTGGTTATACAGATACAGCCGCTTGGCCTTCTGCAACACCTTGAGCAGAAACGTTTCGTCGAAATCGCGGCCCATTTCCGATCGCGTAGCATCGGTGCGCTGGTCCAGCATTCCATCCGTCCCCTGCTTGGCTTGCGCGGCAGGGCCGCCTTTTTCGCCGCGCGGCAAGCCGCCTTCGCCGCGCTCGCCGTGCAGGCCGGGATCGCCCGGACCGATGTGCCCGGTGTCGAACAGCGCGGCATCGCTGACCTGCCGGCAGCGGATCGTGATGCTCCCGCCATTGCCACCGTCGCCGCCCTTGCCGCCGTCGCCACCCTTGCCACCGCGGCCCCTCACCTTATCCGTATGGGGGCCGCCTTTTTGTCCGTTGCAACCAGGGTAGCCCTTGCCGCCTTCGGCCTTGAGCTCCAGCCTTCCATTCAATTGCACGCTGTCGCACACAATGGTGATGCTGCCGGCGTTGTCGCCCTTCTTGCCGAAGCGGTCATAGCTATCGGAACCTACCCCAGGCTTGATTACCGCCCCAAAACCTCCCTGGCCCTTCTGCAATGTCGCGGCGATCGTATCGCCATTGGCGCCTGCTGGCGGATTGGAACTGGCGTCGTTGATGAGTTCGGGCGAAAACGGCTTGTCGTAGGGAGTCTCAAGCGGTTTCGGCGAAACGTCGAGCGTCGCACCCGGGCCGATTTCCCCCGTCTTCTCGTCTTTGGTACCTTCGTAGATGGTCAGGTTCTTGCAATAGATCTTGATGTCGCCACCCGGGATCACGATGGCGCCAACCAAGATCAGATCGAGCGCGTAAATGGTAAGGTTTTGATCCTCAGCGAGCACCTGCTCGACCCATGCCTGCGTGCCATCGGCATTTCCGATACATATCTGATCGAGCGTTGAATAGATTACGGTGCGTTTTCTCCCCGGGTCCTTTTCATCGACGATCACGCCGCGATAGAAATCAGGATTTGCATTCGTTTGGACGCTCATTCGCACACCTTCCTTGATGAAGACGTCCACGAAGACAAAGATTGAAAATCAGAAAATCCAAAGCCCCTTCAATTAAGACTACACCTATTAGGGAGCTTTGCAATTCGCCGCCTTCGAATGACCCGCAAATAGCCGGAGGATCCTCCACCGGCGACAACGAAGACGCCGCACCACAGGCGCCCGGGCGAACCGCGTGTTCTCATAGGCCGACAACTTTCTTTGCTTTTGCAGTCGCAGCAATTCGCTGCGCCAGTCCGTTTTCGCCACCGTTGACTTTGTGGGTGACGCCGGTCACGTCATCTCTTGACGCTGGCGCAACGCAACCGTGCGAGACGAAAAAGTCGGCCGCCGCCAGAGCAGATTTCCTGACGTCGGTTCGAAGCTGTTGGGCGGTATAGCCACTGGCTTCAATATTGGCGCGACCGGTGATCTGCTTGAAGCCAGAACCTCGCATTTCCCAGCCATCTTCGGGCTGCGTGTTGCCAAGGTTCTTTCGTCCCCATGCACCACCATAGATGATGTTGGCGATAGCCACTTGGTCAGCCGCCCGCATCTTGGTTCGGCCCAAGCGCTCGCAATCAGCCCGACTTATGCGATGACGACCAAAGGTCTTAAGCAAACCGTCAACGCTGTAATTCAAGCTTTCCGTCATGATGGAAAAGCCGCCGCTTTCAACGAACATTTGCCCAAGCCAGTGCGCCAGAACCAGTCCGCGCAAGTTGAAGGCAACCGCAGCCTCTTCCAGGGCTTCTCGTGTCCCGGGAGCGGGGTGCGGAGCGAAAGCCGAGAACTCGTCGGCCGGAAGCAAGAAGGAATTGTGAGGGGGCCGCGCCGCGGTGTCCTGGCCCGTTCTGGCAACGAAGGCCGCCATGCTCCGATCACCACCCCAACCGTCAACCGGGATATCAAGCCAGCGTTGAACAGCCTCAACGAAGGCCTCGTTATCTCGTTCCTTGGTCATCGGGTTGCCCCTGCCTAAACGGCGATTCGGTGGAAGGAGATGTGTCTACCACCCGGCATGGCCGCATCGTGGCAGAAAGGACTCCGTCACGTCGAACTGTACAATCCGCCGCCGGAGGCATCGCATGTCAAATCACCACCATTGCCCAGCCTCGGGCAAGCAAATTGCAGTACCCAGGTCGTCGTGACGCCCAAAGCAGGATAGTCTGGTGGCTGGGTCCAGCCTCACCTCGGAGAGTCTCATGAAGTCGAAACCGTACTTCGCAGCGCCTCTGCCCCTGACGCGCGCGCTCGCGATGCCATTTTCGTTGGCACTCGGCCTGTTTTCTCCCGCCGCCCTCGCCACCCCCGCTGATCTCGCACCGATCAAGGCGCAGATCGCCGCGCAGCACGACGCCAATGTGAAGCGACTGAAGGACTGGATCGCCCTGCCCTCGATCGCGGCCGAGAACCTCAACTACCCGCAAGGCGCCGACCACATGGCGCAACTGCTGCGCGACGCCGGCTTCCAGCACGCCGAGGTCATCCCCACCGACGGCAAGCCTGGGGTGTTCGCCACGCTCGACGCCGGCGCGCCGAAGACGCTGGGCGTGTATTTCATGTACGACGTCAAACAATACGACCCGAGCGAATGGAGCTCGCCGCCGCTGGAAGGCCGCATTATCGACAAGCCCGGCATCGGCAAAGTGATGATGGGCCGCGGCGCGGTCAACCAGAAGGGCCCGGAGGCGGCCTTCCTCGCCGCGCTGCATGCGATGAAGGAGGCCGGCCGCAAGCTGCCGGTGAACCTGGTGCTGGTGGCCGAGGGCGAGGAAGAGATCGGGTCGGTGCACATCAGCCAGATCGTGCGCACGCCGAAGGTGCAGGCGGCGCTGGCCAAGACCGTGGGCGTGTTCATGCCCGCGGCCACGCAGAAGCTCGACGGCGTGGTCACCGTCAGCCTGGGCGCGAAAGGCATCGTGGAACTGGAACTGGTCGCCAGCGGCGAGAAGTGGGGGCGCGGGCCGAGCAAGGACATCCACTCCTCGCTCAAGGCGATGGTCGACAGCCCGGCCTGGCGGTTGGTGAAGGCGCTGAACACGCTGGTGTCCGACGATGGCAACACCATCACCATCGACAACTATCCGGTCGCGCCGCCACTGAGCGCGGAGCACAAGGCGATGGTCGCCGCCGCCTCGCCCGCGTCCAGCGAGGCGATGGTGAAAGAGTCCCTTGGCGTGAAGCACTGGATCGACGACCTTCCGTACGCGAAAGCGCAAGAACGCCTGATGTCGCAGCCGACAGTGAACATCGAAGGCCTGGTCGGCGGCTACACCGGCCCGGGCGGCAAGACCGTGCTACCGCATCGCGCCGTCGCCAAGCTCGACCTGCGCCTGGTGCCCGGCATGCACTTCGACGACGCCGTCGCCGCACTGAAGGCGCACCTGGCCAAGCGCGGCTACGGCGACATCGAAGTGAACGTGACCGGCGGCTACAACCCGACCCAGACCAGCGCCGACTCCGCGCTGATCCAGGCGCAGCTCACGGTACTGCAGGCGCGCGGCATCAAGCCGTTGCTGTGGCCGCGCAATGCCGGGTCGTATCCAGGGTTTGTGTTCACCGATCCGCCACTGAGTCTGGCGTCCGGGCATTTCGGCGTGGGCTACGGCACGGGGGCGCATGCGCCGGACGAGTTTTTCGTGATCGAGTCGAGCAACAAGAATCTGGATGGGTTTGATGGGGCGGCGATGTCGTATGTGGAGTACCTCTACGCCATGGCGAAGTAGCGACGTGGCGGGACTGGCGGCTGCCGCAGAAGTTCTGAAAGTCAGCCGCCCTTGCCGCCCTCAATGACCGCGGCCAGCTCGCGCGCCTGCGCCTGCAGATCGCGCATCAGCTTGAGGTGGCGGTTGGTGTAGAGCCAGTAGTTCTGCGCGGTCGCCAACAGCTCGGGGTTCGCCGCGAACGCCGCCGACATCTCATCCAGGGTCATCGGCTTGACTGGCGAAAGGCCGAGCTTGCGCCCGGCGTCGACCAGCTTGTCCCGGTTCTGCTCCAGGCCCACTTCGAAGTGCAGTTCCTTGTCCACCGCGGCGTAGTAGTCCTGGATCCGCCGCAACGCGGCCACATCGTGGATGCCGGCAATGGCGCCGGCGTTGATCATGGTGTCGTAGGCGGAGCGGTTGCCGTCGAGCGGGGTCAGGATGAAGAGCGCGAAGCCGGCCCCATTCGGACCGGATTCGGCGTAGGCCGGTACCGCCTCGATCACCACCCGCCCGCGCGCGGAATCGAACCCGTCCGGCAAGGCGCGCCCGGCCGCCTTGGGCAGCACCTCGTTGAGCAGCGCCATGCGCACAGCCGAGACGCGGATAATTTCGTCCATATCGGCCACGTCACTGCGCACGTCCTCGGCTATGCGCGCCAGGTAGGTCGCCTCGAGCGCGCGCTCCTTGCGCGCGTCGCTCCAGTTGGAAACCTGCAATCCCAGGAAGACACCGACCACGACCAGCCCGATTTCAATCGCTACGGCGGACCAGTCCTGCTCCCTGATGCGGTCGAGCATGCGGCGGAGAATCATGCGGTTTCCACGATGGCCACGGATGTCGATAGCCTACCGAACATTTGTTGACAATGCGTGGCTACGGCGATTGGGGGCAGGTCAGGGCTGCGCACGCTTGACCTCCTTGAATTGCTGTTCCGCGACCCGGCGTCTTCACCGCCCTACTAGTAGCGCTTCAGTCTCATGCCGCAATGTCGCGCATCGCCTCGTCCAGAATTTTCGCCGACACCCCACGTTTCTTCAGCGCACGCGCCAGTCGCTGGATTGCATCCGATGCGTAGACTGCCTCGTCCCGGCGCAGCCCCTCGCTTATGTACGCCTTGAGCAAGGTCTGATAGCCGCCTAGTCCCTTGTGAGGCGCAATGGCCTTGAGGCTGTCCACGACGTCCACTGGAATGCGCAGCGTAATGCTGGTGACGGGGCGGTCTTTGTCCAGGCGCTTTTTCAGTGCGTCAGTAAGCATAGTGTCGTTCCTCTTTGGGGCCCCGCCTTCGTCCACGTGAGTTTGATGATGTGTATGTACATTGTCAATACTCTCAGCTCAACCGCGACGCTTCTGTTAACGGGAGCTTCCTGCGAAGGCCATTCGAATATCGCGCGTTGTCGTGCCCCACGCGCCCTACGCGACCTGCAGCACCAAACGCTTTCCGCAGGCCTTTACGTACTTTCGCAACGTCGCGACCGAAGGCGAGTGCTTTCCGCTGGCCAGCGCGCGCTCCAGGCGGGCAACTGCCGGGGCTTGTGTTCCCATTCGCTCAGCCACTTGCGCCTGTGTAAGGCCCGCGTCGTGACGGGCCTTGAGTAGCGAGTCAAGAAGCGTGAACTCTTCGCGTTCCAGACGTTCCAGTTCGGCGCGCATGCCAGGGCGGCGCATCAACGTCTTTACCACTTGGTCATGGGATTTCACGTTTGACCTCCTTCAATCGCTGTTCCGCGACAGAATAGTACCAAATATGTTATTTTCATATTCGCAGATCAGCGGGCGTCGGTCAGCGGGCGCCCACGGCAAACGCCGTTTGTATATCGCGCGTTGTCGCGCCACTGGCAATGAGCGCGCGCACGATCAGATCGAGCGACACCGAAGGATCTCCTGCTTCTATTTTTGCGATCCGTGACTGGCTGGACTTCATGCGCTGGGCAAGGTCCACTTGCGACAATTTGCGCTTGATGCGTGATTTCTTGACCGCCCGACTAAGCGAAACCTTGAGGTCGACGAGTCGACGCTCTTCCTCGCTCAACTGCAGGAACTCTTCTGCGCTTCCCACCCTCCAGCCGTCGGTCCGAAGGCGCGCCAATCGATCAGTCTTCATGGTTCAACCTCATGCAATCAATTTGTAGCGCTTCAGTCTCGTCTTGCTCACGGCGATGACTGTCTGGGGCGTTTGGCTCGTGGTCTTGGCAAACACCTCAAGAATGACTACGGCGTCGACATCAACGAAGTACACGATGCGCCATGTACATTTTTCGTCCTGGATCCTGAGCTCGTGACAGGCGCGCCCGATACTTGGCATGGGCCGCGAGTGCGGCAACGACAACTTGGCGCCTTCCTGCAGTTGCCGAAGCAATACACCCGCTTCAATTCTGGATTCAGAAGAAAATGGCGGTGACTTCACCTCTCCGTGCATCCAAACCAGCGGCTTCCGCCGTTTGCTCCTGCCGTCATCGTATGTCGCATTTGACATATATGCAATACTCGATTGCGGCAAATCTGCCTCTTGCCAATGGTGATCGGCATGCCTTCAGCGGCGAAGCAATGAGGCCTGAATCCGGCGCCCGGAAAGCCTTGAATTCCCTGTCAGGCAAATGCCGGCTGGCTGCGCTATCGTCCAACCCATGCACCACCCCACCCTCGCCCTCCTCGCCCTCGCCGCCTGGCTCCCCCTCGCGCCCGCCTCCGCCGCCAGCTTCGACTGCGCCAAAGCCCGCACGCCGACCGAGAAACACATCTGCGCCGACGAAACCCTGTCGCGCCTCGACGAACAGCTCGACGACGCCTACCGCGCCGCGCAACGCCGCGTCGAATCCCGCACCGCGTTGCGCGATGCGCAGCGCAAGTGGCTGTCGACGCGAAGGGATGTCTGCACCGACGCCGCCTGCCTGCGTGCCGCCTACCTCGCACGCATCGAGGCCTTGCTCGACGAAGCAACCGCGAACCCCACCACCGAAACGCTCGAAGTAAACGCGACCAAGGCGCGCGAGACCTACGCCGCCCCGCAAGGCAGCTGCGGTGGTTTCCCGAAACTCAAGATCGGCATGGCCCCCGACATGTGCGCCGGCCTGGTCGCAGGTCCCACGCAGGCCGATGCGACACGCAAGATCCGCATGCCGCGCGAGCTGCTCGAACTCGATGCCAGCACCTGGCTGGTGACCGACCTGGGCGCATGGACCGGCAAGACCGGCGCGGTGTGGCGAATCCGCATAAATGCCGATCACTCGACCCAAGTCGACGCCGTCATCAGCAAGCTGCAGCTGCCGCACTCGATCGCCTGGGGCCCGGGTCGACGCGTGTACGTCAGCGAGATGGGCAGGATCTTCCGCTTCGATCCGAGTGCCGCCGATCCCGCCGCGACGATCGAACCGGTCATCAGCAATCTGCCCGACAATAAATTGCACGCGCATCGCCATCCGATCGCCAGCTTCATCTTCGACACCGACGGCGCCTTGTTGGTCAACGTCGGCGCGCCGTCCGACCAATGCCTGTCTCCGGCCGGCAAGCCGACGGCCCCGACCTGCCCCGAATCCGAACAAGGCGAGCAGACCGCCAGCATTCGTCGCTACGCGCCGGCCGGCCCCGGCAAGTGGAGCCAGCAATACACCGTGCATGCCCGCGGCCTGCGCAATTCCGTCGCGCTCGCGCGCCATCGTAAGCTTCCCCGGTAGGAAGACACCACAGAAGTAGAACTTTCTGGCATCTTTTCACAGCCAGGAGGTTTCATGAAGAAGTCGAAGTTCACAGAGATGCAGATCGTCGCGATCCTGAAGCAGGGCG
>JBAZBG010000004.1:0-21968 GCA_041671585.1 Arenimonas sp.
TCGCGCACGCCGAGCGCATGGACAAGGAAGCCAAGCTGATCAAGGCGGTGCGCCTGGGCGACGCCTGCAAGCACGGCAGTTTCTTTGCGCCGCGCGCCTACGAACTGCAATCGCTGTCGCAATTGAATCGCGAAGTGTTCGGCCCGGTGCTGCACGTGATCCGCTACGACGCCCGCGACCTGGACAGGGTGCTTGCCGAAATCAATGCCACCGGCTACGGCCTGACGCTCGGCATCCACTCGCGCATCGACAGCACGGTCGAAAAAATCGTACGCACGGTTCGGGTCGGCAACTGCTACGTCAACCGCAACCAGATCGGCGCGGTGGTCGGCGTGCAGCCGTTCGGCGGCGAAGGTCTGTCCGGCACCGGCCCGAAGGCGGGCGGCCCGCACTACCTGCTCAAGTTCGCCAGCGAACGCACGCTGACGATCAACACGACCGCTGCCGGCGGCAACGCCTCCCTGCTGACTCTGGTCGAGTAGCGTGGAAACGGGCGCCATGGAGGTTGCGGAGGTCGCCCCCGGGCGTTCGCGCGCAAAAGTGCTGTCGGGCCTGGGGCTGCTCCTCGTCCTCGCGCTCTCGGCATTTCTGCAGTTCAGCGTGGTCACGCGCAGCACTGCGTCCATTCCAATGGTTTCGGACGCTGCAGATTATTTTTCCTACGCCTACAACCTCAAGCATTTCGGCGTGTATTCCAGCGCGCTCAGCTGGACACCGGAGGCTCCGCCCGGCGGAATCGTACCGGATTCGCTTCGCTCCCCGGGTTATCCCTTGTTCCTGCTTGCGATTCCCGGACTTGATACGTCGGCGGCCTATTTGCATCGCGTAAGCATGGTGCAAGCGATGTTGGGGATAGCGTCGGTGTGGTTCGTGTTCTTGATCGCAGCAAGATTCTTGCGGCCCGGTTGGTCGCATTTGGCAGCCGCAATCACTGCCATCAGTCCACACCTGGCCAACATCAGCACCTATCTGCTTACCGAATCGCTTTTCCTGTTTTTCCTCCTTGCCTCAATTCATGTCTCACTCCTGGCCCTGCGCTCGCAGCGAAAGGCGACGTTGTTCGCCGCAGGACTGTTATGGGGCGTTTGCGGCCTTGTGCGGCCCACGGTGTTGTTGCTTCCGCCACTATTCGTGCTGTCGGCCTGGCTCCTGCCGACGCTACGATCCTGGCGCGTTTCAGCCCTGATAATGGCCGCGGGCTTTTTCCTCGTCCAGGCACCCTGGCTGGTTCGCAACCAGGTGACGCCAATGGATCCCGAGCAAGGGAGTTTGTTGGTCTGGTCGCTTCACCATGGCTCCTACCCGAACTTCATGTACAACGATCGACCCGAGAGCCTCGGCTGGCCTTTTCGTTTTGACCCGGACAGCGAGCGAGCCGAACGCGATTTGCCAAGCGTCCTTGCCGATATTTGCGGGAAGTTTCGCGAGCATCCGTTGACCTACGCAAAGTGGTACTTGCTAGGGAAGCCAGGTACCTTCCTGTCTTGGGGCTACGTTCAAGGAACGGATATTTACGTCTTCGATGCGACAAGGACGCCCTACAAAGAAGATGCCTTGTTCTCCGCCATTCGTTCTGTCGCGCTGTACTTGCATTGGCCGTTGATGCTATTGGGGCTGGGCGCTGCTCTGGGTATTTTCGTTCGGCCCCGATGGTTTGGGCTGCAAGGTCATGCGCTTGTTGCTGTCAGGGTGGTTGCGATCATTGTCTTGTACGCGATTGGTTTTCACATGATTGTCGCGCCGTATCCACGTTATGGCGTTCCATTTCGTCCCTTGCTGTACATCTTGGCCGTGGCGATGATTAGCGCACCGTTCACCATAAGACAACGGCTCGTGGCTGGCTTCTAACAGATGTGTGTCTGGTCAGCCGCTCCCACACGGGGTGGTCAGGGGGCGAGGAGGTCGGCCAGGCGGAAGCGGTGTGGGTCGCGGTAGAGCAGGGAGCGCCAGGCGCCGGCGCGCTGGAAGGGCTTCCACTCGCCTTCCGCTTGCGCCAGGCGATCCGCGATCGCCCACAGCACCGCCGGGTTCGTGCCCATGCCCATGTGCGTCGCGCTGACTTCTATGTTCTCGGCGATCATCGATTCCTGGGCCAGGCTCATGCGCCAGTTGACGATGCCGTCGGTCTTGCTCATGAACGACGTGGTCGGCACCGTCGGTTCGCCATTGACCAGCGCCATCAGGCGCTCGTCGTCCGAGCGAAAGCCACTGACCAGTTCGAACAGGCGCCAGGCATTGGTGCCCTTCGGGTGCCCGGTCAATGGCGAGCCCAGCGTGATCACCTGGCGAACGCGCTCGGGCATCTGTATCGCCAGCGCATTCGCCATCGCGCCGCCAAGCGACCAGCCGATGATGCTGACCTTGCGCTTGTGCTTCTTCTGCAGCGCGCGTACCTGGTCGACCATGCCCTTGATCACGTGGTCGCGAGGCCCGAAGTTGAGGCCCTGCTGCCACGGGTAGGTTTCATAGCCCAGATGGGTGAGGAACCGGCGCAGCGGAAAAGTGCTGTTGTCGCCGGCGCATAGGCCCGGCAGAACCAACACGGGGTGGCCGTCGCCGCGTGGCGCGGTCCGCAGCCAGGGCCAGGTCAGTGCGTACGACGCCCACTCGAACATCGCCCGGCCCTCCATCGCCAGCAGCAGGGCCGACGGCGATTTGAGCGGCTCATGGGTTTTCGGACGACGCGATGCAGAAACGGATTGCTTCATGGAAGCCTTTCGGCGAGTTCGCTGAGTGCCGTCGCCATGGCCCGGGCGACGAGTTCGGGACGAGCCACGATGTCCTTGCACGCAGTCAATCCGAATTCGAGATTGCCCGCATAGCTTTGCACAGTGATATTGAACCCCAGCCCGTGGGTGACGATGGACACCGGATAGTAATGGCGAAGCCGGGCGCCGGCCAGATAGAGCGGCACCGGCGGGCCGGGCACGTTGGAGATGGCCACATTGGCCAGGGCCGGCAACCGTTCGGCGAGCCGGCCGCTGGCCCACAACCGCGACAATCCGGCCGCCCAGATCGGTGCGGCGAATCCAGGAAAATCGGTCGGAATCAGGTTCTTGAAGGCGGCCACCCGGCGCTTGATCTGCGCCGTGGAAGCGTGGATGGCGCGCAGCCGTTGCACGGGATCGGCGATATCCGTGGCCAACGCGCACTGCACCATCGAGACCTGATTGTTGACGTCGGTATTGCCGGTTTCGCGCAGGGAAATCGGCATCGCCGCAACCAGCGATTTTTTCGGCAGCGCGTCCACCTTCAGCAGCAGTTCGCGCAGGGCGCCCGAACAGATCGCCATCACCACGTCGTTGAGGCTGACGCCGAAGCCGCGAGCGACGCGCTTGGCTTCGTCGAGCGACAACGAGATTGCACCGAAGCTGCGCCCCGGTCCGATCTTCCGGTTGAACACGGTGCTCGGCGCCAGCAGCAGGTTGTCGCGCAAGTTGCCGATCAGGCTGGTCGGTTGACCGATGCCGCTGGCGAGCTTCAGTGTCGCCGGCAGCGCGCGCAACAGATTGGCGAATTGCCGCACGCTCGCTCGCGTCGCCATGCCTGCCAGATCGCGCCTGCGCAAGCGTGCGGGAGGCGCAGCGGACTCGATTCTCGACTTGCCGCGCCTGGTTGCCGTGGACTTGATATCCAGTATGGCCTGGGCGAGCGCGACGCCGCCCTGGCCGTCAAGCAAGGCATGGTGGAACTTCGAGTACAAGGCAACGATTCCGGGCTCGACATTCTCGATCACCACGAATTGCCACATCGGCCGGTCGCGGGCCAGTGGCTCGGAATGCAGCTTGCCGACCAGCGTCGTCAGCCTGGTGTGCCCGCCGTTGCCCGGCAGACGTCGCCTGCGAATATGTTGCTTGAGATCGAGGTTCGGCGCGTCTGCCCACATCGGGTGGCCGAGATCGAGCGGGGCTTCGTGCAGAACACGCCGTAACGCCGGAGCACGCGGCAAGCGCTCGGCGAGATGCGCGAGCAGCGCCTGGTGGAAATCAAAGCCGCGTTTGGCTGGCAGTTCGATCAGCATCACGCTGCCCACGTGCATGGGCGTCCCGGCTGATTCCAGGTACAGGAACGCAGCGTCGAGTCCGGTCAGCGGCTTGAGGGAGTTGCCCATTCGTCCGGACGATACGCTCAATCAACGCCGCTTGAACACCGCCCGGCGGAGTTCCGTGAAGCCATGCACGATTGTGGGAGCGGCTTTAGCCGCGATGCTCCTTTTGAGAAAAGCATCGCGGCTGAAGCCGCTCCTACAGGGGGTCAGAAGTAGTCGGGGTTGAATTCCAGGGTGGTGTTGTCGAGGTTGGACAGTAGTTGGGCGTGTGCATTCGCCAGGGGCAATTCGTAGCGGAAGAAGTACTGGCAGGCCGCCAGTTTGCCTTGATAAAAGTCGCGGTCGCCCGCCGTGGCGGCATCGATGGCGCGCGCTGCGATCACCGCTTGTTTCAACCATACCCAGGCGATCAGGCCGTGTCCGACCAGCGTCAGGTACAACGAGGCGTTGGCCAGACCCAGCCGAACGCGACCATCGGCGATACAGTCTGTCAGCGCCCGCGTGGTGTCGTGGATCGTGTTTGCGGTGAGCTGCAATGCCGCGGCGAATTCCACGAGCCCGGCCAGTGGCGCGGCCTCGGCCGCGGTGGCGCGAAGCTCCGCCAACATCGCCTGCAAGGCGGCGCCATTTTCCATCAGCACCTTGCGGCCAAGCAGGTCGATGCCCTGGATGCCGTTGCTGCCCTCATGGATGGGATTGAGCCGGTTGTCGCGAAAATACTGTTCGACCGGATAGTCGCGCGTGTAGCCGTAACCGCCGAGCACCTGGATGGCCAGGTCGTTGGCTTTCGTGCACCACTCGCCGGACCAGGCCTTGATCACCGGCGTGAGCAGTTCGAGTTTGAGCATCGCGTCCCGGCGTGCGCGGACATCGGCGTCCTGCGCCTGCGTGTCGACCAGATTGCCGGCATAGATCGCCAGTGCGAAGGCGCCTTCGCAATAGCATTTCTGCTGAAGCAACATGCGCTTGACGTCAGCGTGCTCGATCAGCGCCACCGGTTTCGACGCCGGATCCTTCTGCTCCGGATGCCGGCCCTGGCGGCGCTCCCTGGCGTACTGCAGCGAGTACAGGTAGCCCGCCATGCCCTGCATGATCGCGCCCATGCCGACGCCAATGCGCGCCTCGTTCATCATGTGGAACATCTGGGTCAGTCCCTGGTGCGCCTGGCCGACCAGAAAACCAACGCACTGTTCGCGCTCGCCGAATTTCAGGAACGTATTGACGATGCCGCGCTGGCCCAGCTTGTGATTTACTCCGGCCAGTTGCACGTCGTTGCGCGCGCCCAGGCTGCCGTCGTCGTTGACCAGGAACTTCGGCACGACGAACAGACTGATGCCCCGGACGCCGGCCGGGCCGCCGGGAATCCTGGCCAGGACCATGTGTACGATGTTTTCGGCCAGCTCGTGGTCGCCGCCGGAGATCCACATCTTCTGGCCGACGATGCGGTAGCTGCCGTCGTCCGCGGGTTCGGCGCGCGTGGCTATGTCGGAAAGAGACGAACCCGCCTGCGGTTCGCTCAGGCACATGGTGCCGAGAAAACGGCCTTCGATGATCGGCTGCCGGTATCGGTGCTGCTGTTCGGGCGAACCGCAGGTCTTGAGCAGATTGGCCACGCCACGGGCAAGCAGCGCGTAGCCGCTGGTGGAGACATTGGCTGCGAGGAACATCGCGTCGCTGAGCAACGCCAGCGTATAGGGCAGTTGCAGTCCGCCTTCGTCTTCGTCGGCGAGCAGCGCGCTGAATCCGGCTTCGGCATAGGCGTCAAGCGCGAGCTTCACTTCGGGAATGATGTGCACGCGGCCGTCGCGCAAGCGCGGCTCGTTCAAGTCCGACGCGCGGTTGTGCGGCGCGAATTTTTCCAGCGCCAGCTTGTGCGACAAGTCGAGCACGCTGCGAAACGTATCCAGGCTGTGCGCGGCAAACCGCGGATGCGGCAGCAGCGCGGAAAGCGGCCACAGTTCTTCGGTAACGAAGCGAAGCTGACGGGGGTCGATCAGGGGAGAGGTCATCGCTCGCGCCGGAGGGAGGGCAAGCGGAAAGATTACACGGCCGACCGCCGTGTGTAGGAGCGGCTGACCAGACATTCGTCTGTTAGAAGCCAGCCGCGATTGGGGCCGGGCGGGGTTGGGAATCGCGGCTGAAGCCGCTCCTACAGACGCGCGCGCGCGGCGGTTAGAGGTCTTGCTGGTAGCGCACGTAGGGGACGCGGCCTTCGTCGCCGTTGTTGTCGGGACGCGCGTCGGGCAAGCCGAATGGGTTCTTGCCGCGGGTGATCAGGTTATCGGCGCCGACGGAAAGTTTTGCCTTCCAGGGAGTGCGCCAGGTAACGCCTGCGCCGAGCGTGCTGTAGCGGCTGGTTTGCCCGGGCACTTCGATCATCTGGCCGGTGATTTCACCGCCGAAATTGCCGACGCCACCGCTCAGGCTCAGGCTTCCCGAATCCCATTCCGGCGGCAGGCCGCCACGAATCTGATCGGTGGGAATCAAACGCACGCGCGCCAGCGTGCCGCCGATGCTGACCCAGCTTTGCGTGCCCAGCGAAACCTGTCCGATCAGGCTGGCGTTGCGCGAATCAATCGCTGCGCTGCCCGGACCGAGCAAGCTGTTGAGCAAACGGCGGTCGGCCGCGCTGCTGGCAATCGGACTGGCGTTGCCGCCGAGCAGCTCGCGACTCATGCCCAGGCTGCCGGTGACCGACGTCCGGGAACGCTGCAGCTGCAGCAGTCCGTTGACTGCAGTCTTGCCGGAATTCTGGCTGATGCCCTGGTCGCCCAGGTTGACCAGCATGCAATGGCCGGCCATGGAGCCGACGCTGGTGATGACGCTGCCGCTGTTGCACAGCACGCCCATGCCCGGATTTGCTTCCAGCGATAGCCCGGCGCGCAACTGCAAACCGTTGCCTCCGCGATTATTGCTGGCGGGCCGGATGATGCGTTGCGATGGCAGTTGCGGCATCACCGACGGTTCGATCAGCAGCAATGCATCGACCTGGCCGTTCTGCGTGTTCCACAGAGGCAGGACGGTGGTGTTGCTGGTGGAGTCCGACGTCGGCGTCAGCGGAGCCGACTGGCCAAACGCCGTCGTCGCCGCGAGGGCGAGCATCAGGCATGTGATCAATCGAATTCTCACGTCGTTCGTCCTCGGTGGGGCCGATGATCAGAGCTCGGGCCGGGGGGGAAAGTTCCTTGGGCCTTACCGCATATTTACGCTAATTTAACTAAAATGGGGACAAATGACCAGCGCTTCACTGGAGCCGCTCGGACCCGGGGGCGTTGGCCCCGGCAGCCCGGAACAGGCTCTGCAGCTGCTCTTCGTCGAATTGGTAGCCTTGGCCGCAGAAGTCGCAATGAACCTCGGCTAACCCGCCCCGCGCGGCCGCCATGGCCTCTTCCAGGCCCAGGCTACGCAGCGTCTCCTCGACCCGGGCGCGGGAGCATGAACAGGCAAACCGCAGAGGCCGCTGCCCGATCAGTCGCACGCTGTCTTCATGGAACAGTCGGAAGAGCAGTGTCTCACTGGACAGTGAGAGCAGCTCGGGCGTACTTAGCGTGTCGAAAATGGCCGAGCAGCGGGTCCAGCCGTCCGCGTCACCATGCCCCTCGGGCAACTGCTGGATCATCAGCGCAGCCGCCCTTCGTCCGTCGGCGGCCAGCAGGGCGCGGGTCGGCAATTGCTCGGACTGGGCAAAGTAGGACTCGAATGCTTCGGCCAGGTGGTCGGCATCCAGCCCCACCAGGCCCTGGTAACGCATCATTTCCTGGCCGCCCGGCGGCAGGTTTTCGATGGTGATCGCCATGACCGAGCCTTCGCCGAACGCGCGCGGCGTCAGCGGCGTGGGCAGCGGCTCGGAGAAATGGGCGATGCCGCGCAAGGTGCCTTCAGCCGTGCATTCGGCGAACAGCGTGCGCAATGCGCCGGTGCCGCGCAGCTGCACGCTGAGCCGGCCATCGAGCTTGGCATGGCCGGTGAACAGTGCTGCCGCCGCGCAAGTTTCGCCCAGGCGCTCGGCGACCGGCGCCGGATACGGCGCACGCGCCTGGATCGCCTGCCAGGTGTCGTCCAGGTGGACGAGCACGCCGCGCATGCCGGAAGCCTCGAGCAGGAACAGGGACAGGACATCGTGATCGGAATTGGGCATGGGCAGTCGGCAGGGAATTGGAAGCGGCAACCAGATATGCTGCGCATCTTCACGGGAGGCAAGAACATGGTACCGCGCTGCTCATTCCTCAAGGCCTTGCCGATTCTGGCGATCGCTCTGGCGATGCCGGCGGCGGCCAGCGATTTCGATGACATGGTGAATGCGGAAAAGGCCTTCGCCGCCGATGCCAGTGCGCGCAGCACGCGCGCAGCGTTCCTGACCGCCCTGGCGGACGACGGGCGGCTCTTCGCCCCAGGTCCAACCAACGGCAAGCATCTTTGGGAAGCCAGGGCAGAGAACCAGAATCGGCTGGAATGGACGCCCGCGGTGGCCGAGATTGCGAGCAGCGGCGACCTTGGGTATACCAGCGGGCCGTGGCGCCTCACCAACGCCGGGGACGACAAGCCTTCCGCCTTCGGCCATTTCTTCACGGTCTGGAAAAAGCAGGCCGACGGCAAGTGGAAAGTTCTGGTCGATCACGGCATCAGCCATGCGCAAGTCGCGTTCCCGGACAAGGTTCTGCGCCGAGGCGGCGTGGGCGTCGGCCCGGCGCCAACCTGGCCGGTCGGTGTGGCCGAACTGCGCACGGCCGACCTGGCCCCTGTCGGCGCGCTGAACACGCGCATGGTGTCCGCTGATTTCCTGCGCCTGCGCGACGGCCTGGTTCCCGACGGCCGCGCCGAAGGGCAGGCGTTTCCTTTCCGGACGACGCGGATGGATACCGGCCTGGTGATTTCTGCAGCGGGCGATCTGGCGGCGACGTGGGGTGGCGGGCCGGACAGTCCGGGTTGGATGCGGATCTGGCGCCGGCCTTCCGCCGAAGACGCGCCGGGACAGGGCTGGCAGCTGGCGGTGGACATGAGCGTGGCTGCTCCCGGGCTCGCCCAGTAAATGGCCGTTGCCCGCGGTAAACGCCCGCGCGGCGCGCGGCGCCTGTTGCGCTGGTTGTTCTTGTGGTTGCCCCTGTGGTTCGTACTGGTTACCTGTACCCAGGTGCTGCTACTGCGCTGGATTCCGCCGGTCAGCAGCGCCTTCATGATCAGCCGCCAGGTCGATGCGGTCCTCGAGGGCGACTGGAGTTTTCGCCTGCACTACAGCTGGCGCGACAGCAGCCAGATCTCGCGCGCCTTGCCAATCTCGCTGGTCGCCGCCGAAGACCAGACTTTTCCTGCGCACCATGGCTTCGACTTCAAAGCCATCGACAAAGCGCTGGCCAGCAACAAACGCGGCAAGCGGGTGCGCGGCGGCAGCACCATCAGCCAGCAGGTGGCCAAGAACCTGTTCCTGTGGAGCGGTCGCAGCTATCTGCGCAAGGGGCTGGAAGCCTGGTACACCGTGCTTATCGAATTCATGTGGCCCAAGCAGCGCATCCTCGAGGTGTACGCCAACATCGCCGAGTTCGGCGATGGCGTCTATGGCGCTGAAGCGGCGGCACAGCGCTTTTTCAAGAAGCCGGCTGCGCGCCTGACCGCCTCGGAAAGCGCGCGCCTGGCCGCGGTGTTGCCGAATCCAAAGCGTTACAGTGCGAAGAATCCGGGTCCGTTCGTGCAGCGGCGGGCGCGCTGGATCGAGCGCCAGGTGCGGCACCTGGGCGGGGCATCGTATTTGGCGGGGAATACGCAATGATCGGGCAGCACGCGTCGCTCACCGTTGTTATCGCCGCATTCAACGAGCAGGCCGCATTGCCGGCGATGCACGCCAGACTGTCCAAGGTGCTGGATGCCTTGAGCCTGGAATCGCGGGTGCTGTACGTCGACGATGGCAGTCGGGACCGCACCTGGGCTGTATTGGAAGGGCTCGCGGCGCAGGACCCGCGGGTTTCCCTGCTGCGCTTGTCGCGCAATTTCGGCAAGGAGCTGGCGCTGACGGCCGGCTTGGACGTGGTCGACAGCGATGCGGCGGTGGTACTGGATGCCGATGGGCAGGATCCGCCGGAACTGCTGCCGGCATTCGTCGCCAGGTGGCGCGAGGGTTTCGATGTCGTCTATGGCACGCGCGTCAGCCGCGCCGGCGATAGCTGGTTGAAAAGAACGACCGCGAAGGCCTTTTACCGGGTGATCCAGCGGCTCTCCAACACCGAGATCCCGGCCGATGCCGGCGATTTCCGGCTGATGTCCCGGCGAGTTCTGGACGCGCTCAAGGGACTGCGCGAGCGACAACGGTTCATGAAGGGCTTGTTTGCCTGGGTGGGCTACCCGCAGGTTTCGATCCCCTATCAGCGCGCGGCGCGCCTTGCCGGCGTGAGCAAGTTCAACTACTGGCGTTTGTGGAATTTCGCACTGGAAGGCATCACCAGCTTTTCCACGGCGCCGTTGCGCGCGGCCACCTATGTCGGCCTGACTACCGCCGCGCTGGCTTTCGCCTATGGCGCCTGGATCATTGCCAAAACCCTGCTCTGGGGCGATCCGGTGCAAGGTTGGCCGACCATGATGGCAGTGGTGCTGTTCCTGGGCGGGGTCCAGCTGATGGCCCTGGGCGTCATCGGCGAGTACCTGGGTCGCCTCTACGTGGAGACCAAGCAGCGACCCCTGTACTTGGTCCAGGAATGGCGGCCCGCCTTGTCCCCCGAGGACAGCGCACGCGTTCGTCAACAGGAATAAGATGGGCGCATCGCATCTGCAGGGAGCAGGCCATGCGCAACGTTAGCCAGATAATCGACCGCAAGGGCAGTCGGGTCGTTTCCGTGAGCAAGGAAGCGCCGGTGCTGGAGGCGATCCGGTTGATGGCCGAATATCACATCGGCGCCGTATTGGTGATGCAGGGCGATGACCTGGTCGGCATCGCCAGCGAGCGTGACTACGCACGCAAAGTCATCCTGCAGGGGCGCTCATCCGGCGACACACCGATCGGTACGATCATGACCTCGCCGGTAATTTGCGTCAGTCCAGCCGATTCAGTGAATGACTGCATGTCGATCATGACCGAACGGCACATCCGTCATTTGCCGGTGCTTGAGGCCAATCGCGTGGTCGGCGTGATATCGATCGGCGACCTGGTCAAGGAAATGATCGAGGAACAGAAGCAGGAAATCAGCTACCTGCAGCAGTACATCGCCGGCTAGACCGATCGACCCGCGCGCCGTGGCGCGGGCTCAGCTCGCGGCCGGCGGTGTGCCGTAACCGAGCACTTGCATCGATACCGCCACGAAATGGCAGGCGCTGCCCAGCAGCACAAAGGCATGCCAGATCGCGTGCGCGTGGCTGCGTTTGCTCATGTAGAACAGGGTGCCGAAGGTATAGGCCAATCCGCCCGCGAGCAGCCAGAGCAGCGTGCTCATTGGCACCAGTTCCAGGAACGGTTTGATCGTCAACACCACCATCCAGCCCATGCCGATGTAGATCAGCGTCGATATGCCCTTGAACCGGCCGGTGTAGAACAACTTGAACACCACGCCGACGACGGCCAGCGTCCATGCCGCCGTGAACAGCCACCAGCCGCCACGTTCGCGCAGCGCGATCAGGGTGAACGGCGTGTAGGTGCCGGCAATGAGCACGAAGATGGCGCAGTGATCGAACACCTTCAACGCCCGCTTGGTCGCCAGGTGCGGGATCGAGTGGTACAGCGTCGAGGACGTGTACACGGTGACCAGCGACAGGCAGAACACCAGCGCGCCGGCCAGTTGCCAGCGATCGCCATCAATGGCTACCAGGGTGACCAGGACGGCGCTTGCGGTCAGGCTCAGCAGGAAACCGAAGCCATGGGTCAGCGCGTTCCAGATTTCCTCGCGCCAGTCGTGGTGGGTTTCGCTCATTCGAACGGCGTCGTTGTTCATGGGTCCGTGGAAGGATGGCAGAGGGGGAGAGGAGCGGCAAGGCGGCCGCGGCTGAGCGACGGATGCATTTGTGTGACGGACGGCGGCCAACCGCTCGCCCGGCGTGTCAAAATGCCTGAACTTTTCCGCCTGCCCCATGGTCGGAACCAACACCATTGCCGCAAGGACACCGAATGAACCGCTCCATCGCCATTGTCGCTTCCGTCGCTTCCGTCGCATTGGGGCTTGCCGTCGCGGCCGCCACGGCGCAGACCAAGCCGAGCCCGGCTCCAGTGGCGGCGCCCGCGGTTGCCGCTGGCGACGCGGCGCTACGTGCGGCGGTACTCAAGGCCGTTCCAGGCGCGGTCATCGACAGCGTCAAGCCCTCGTTGATCCCCGGCTATCGGGAAGTTGCCATCGGCGGGCGCGTCGTCTACGTCAGCACGGACGGCAAGTACCTGATCCAGGGCACGCTGATCGAGCTGGCCAGCCGCGACAACCTCACTGCGGCCAGCGAGGGCGTGTTGCGGCGCGGCGTGCTCGATGCTGTTCCGCGCGATCGCCGAATCATCTTCTCGCCGCCCAAGCCCAAGTACCGGGTCACGGTGTTCACCGATATCGATTGCGGATACTGCCGCAAGATGCACACCCAGATCGCCGACTACATGAAGGCCGGCATTTCGGTGGAATACCTGTTCTTCCCGCGCGCCGGCATCGGCTCGGAATCGTTCACCAAGGCGGTCAACGTCTGGTGCGCGCCCGACCGGCGCAAGGCGCTGACCGACGCCAAGGCCGATCGCAAGGTGGCCAAGCGGACCTGCACCAATCCGATCACCATGGATTTCGCGCTGGGCCAGAAGATCGGTGTCGATGGCACGCCCGCCATCTACGCGGCCGACGGCACGCAGTTGGGCGGCTATCTGGCTCCCGCCGAGATGGTGGCCCGGCTCGACCGCCAGGCAACCAAGGCCATCGCCGCCAAATAGGCGCCGGATTCGCCGATCAGCCGGTCCCGAGGGCCCGCCGACATTGCCGGCGGGCCTTTCGTTTAGAATAGGGCACTCGTTTTCCACGGAAATCCGCGGACATGATCGTCCTCGAGGGCCTACCGGCCCTGTCGCCCTTTCGGAGCGACCGTCTTCAAGCCCGCCTGCGCCAGATAGTTCCCGACCTTCGCGTCACCGGCACTTGGCACATCTATTTCGTCCAGCCGGAAGCCGGCGCCTCACCCGACCTGACCGGCCTGGGCCGGATTCTGGAGGGGTGCGTGGCCGCGGCCGTCGCCTCGGCCGGCGCCAGCAGTCGATTCGTGACGCCCCGCCTGGGCACGGTTTCGCCGTGGGCAAGCAAGGCCACCGAAATCCTGCGCGGTTCCGGCCACTCGGTAAAACGCGTGGAGCGGGGCATGCGCCTGGATCTGCTCGGCTTGCCGGCGGCGGACGATCCGCGCTGGCCCGGGCTGGAACGCGAACTGTTCGATCCGATGACGCAATCGCTGCTCAGCAGCCGCGAGCAGGCCACGGCGCTGTTCGTCGAAGCGCCGGCCGGCAAGCTGCAGCGAATTCCGCTGGCGCAACTGGCCGACGCCAATAGCCGCCTGGGTCTGGCCCTGTCCGAGGACGAGCTCGCGTATCTGCTCCAGCGCTACGGCGAATTGGGCCGCGATCCCTCCGATGCCGAACTGATGATGTTCGCGCAGGCGAACTCCGAACACTGCCGGCACAAGATTTTCAACGCCCGTTACAGCATCGACGGCGATGACATGCCGCATTCGCTGTTCGGCATGATTCGTCACACCCATGCCGAATCGCCGCAGCTGACCTTGAGCGCCTACAAGGACAACGCGGCGGTGGTCGAAGGGTTTCCCGGCCGTCGCTTCCGCGCCGATCGCGATAGCGGTGAATACCGGATCGAGCCTGCGCGCGACAGCGCTTTCTGCATCAAGGTCGAAACGCACAATCATCCGACCGCAATCTCGCCCTTTCCCGGTGCCAGCACCGGCGCTGGCGGCGAAATCCGCGACGAGGGCGCGACTGGTCGCGGCGGCAAACCAAAGGCCGGTCTCACCGGTTTTTCCGTCTCGCACCTGCGCATACCGACCTTGCCGCAAGCCTGGGAACGTCCGCGCGAACTCAATCCGCGCATGGCCTCGGCCTTCGAGATCATGCTCGACGGCCCGCTTGGCGGCGCGGCGTTCAACAATGAATTCGGGCGGCCCAACCTGACCGGGTATTTCCGCAGCTTCGAGCTGTCGACCGAGCAGGCCGGGGTAACTCGCGCCTACGACAAGCCGATCATGCTCGCTGGCGGCCTCGGCGCGATGGATCGCATCCAGGTGAAGAAGTTGCCGTTGCGTCCCGGCGACGCGGTCATCGTGCTGGGCGGGCCGGCCATGTTGATCGGACTCGGCGGTGGCGCCGCGTCCTCGGTCGCTTCCGGACAAAGTTCGGAGGCGCTGGATTTTGCCTCGGTGCAACGCGACAACCCGGAGATGGAACGGCGTTGCCAGGAAGTGATCGATCGTTGCGTGGCGCTTGGCGACGGCAATCCGATCCGCTTCATGCACGACGTCGGCGCCGGCGGCCTGTCCAATGCCATTCCGGAGCTGCTGCACGACTCCGACGTCGGTGGCGTGATCGACTTGGCGAAGGTCCCGAGCGTCGATCCCTCGCTGTCGCCGATGCAGTTGTGGAGCAACGAATCGCAGGAACGCTACGTGCTCGGCGTGGCGCCCGAGCAGCTGGCGGAGTTCGAAGCCGTGTGCGCGCGCGAGCGCTGCCCGTACGCCGTGGTCGGCGTGGCCACCGCCGAACAGCGCCTGGTCGTCGGTTACGGCGCCGGATCGGCGTCGGCTGAAGATCCCGCCATAGACATGCCCATGGACTTGTTGTTCGGCAAGGCGCCGAAGACGCATCGCGACACCACGCGTCCCACGGCAATCCGTTGGCCGAAGCTCGACACTGGCGGCATTGACTTGCACGAAGCCGGATTGCGCGTCCTGTCGCATCCGACGGTGGCGTCGAAGAACTTCCTGGTCACGATCGGCGACCGCAGTGTCGGTGGACTGACTGCGCGCGACCAGATGGTCGGCCCCTGGCAATTGCCGTTGGCCGATTGCGCGATCAGCCTCACTGATTTTCATGGCGTGGCCGGCGAAGCCATGGCGGTCGGTGAACGAACCCCGCTGGCGCTGATCGATGCGGCCGCCGCCGCGCGCATGGCGGTAGGCGAGGCGATCACCAATCTTGCCGCCGCGCCGGTGGCCTCGCTTTCCGAGGTCAAGTTGTCGGCCAACTGGATGGCCGCCGCGTCGCACCCGGGTGAGGATGCATTGCTGTTCGATGCGGTCAAGGCAATCGGGCTGGAGCTATGCCCCGAGCTGGGTATCAGCATTCCTGTCGGCAAGGATTCCTTGTCGATGCAGGCGCAATGGCCGGGCAGCGCCGGCGCACAAAAATCGATCTCGCCGGTGTCGTTGATCATCAGCGCATTCGCCCGTGTCGCCGATGTTCGTGCGCAACTCACGCCGGTGATGCAGCGCGACGTGGATTCGGAATTGTGGCTGATCGGCCTGGGCGCCGGTCTGCAGCGCCTGGGCGGCAGCGTGCTGGGTCAGTGCTACGGCGCATTCGGCAACCTGTGCCCCGACGTCGACGAGCCCGAGCGCCTGAAATCCTTCTTCGACCTGATCCAGGCCGCACGCGCCGACAACTTGTTGCTTGCCTATCACGATCGTTCCGATGGCGGCGCATTCGCCGCCTTGTGCGAAATGGCCTTCGCTTCGCGCCTGGGCCTGGAACTCAATCTCGATGCCTGGGGCGAAAATGCGGTCTCGTGTTTGTTCAATGAGGAGCTTGGCGCCATCGTGCAGATCGCGGCCGAAGATCGCGTGGCCTTCGCCGACCTGGTCAATCGCCATGACCTGACGCACTGCGCGCAGCGGATCGGCAAGCCGGTCGCCGCGCCGGTCGTGCGCGTGATGGGCGAGCGCGAAGTCGTGGTCGAATGGCTCTGGCAGGAACTGTTCGACGCCTGGTGGTCGGTGACCCACGCCATGCAGCGCCTTCGCGACCACCCCGACTGCGCCGACGAAGAACGCAGCGCCCGCCGCGATTTCACCGACCCCGGCCTAACCCCCCTATTTGTGGGAGCGGCTTCAGCCGCGATAACTCCGCCCACCCCAGCCCCAATCCCCCCCCAAGCCCCGCACATCACCACCGGCGCCCGCCCGCGCGTGGCCATCCTGCGCGAGCAGGGCGTCAACAGCCAGGTTGAAATGGCCGCGGCGTTCGACAAGGCCGGCTTCACCGCGGTCGACGTACACATGACCGACCTGATCGCCGGCCGCGTGCGCCTGGACCAATTCGCCGGCCTCGCGGCCTGCGGCGGCTTCAGCTACGGCGACGTGCTCGGCGCCGGCCGCGGCTGGGCGACCTCGATCCTGGAACGGCCCGCCTTGCGAGAACACTTCGCGGCGTTCTTCGAACGTCCGGACAGTTTCAGCCTGGGCGTGTGCAATGGCTGCCAGATGCTGGCCCAGCTCAAAGGCCTGATTCCCGGTGCAGAGCATTGGCCGCGCTTCCTGCGCAACCGCAGTGAGCAATTCGAAGCCCGCCTGAGCCTGGTCGAAGTGGTCGATTCGCCATCGCTGTTCTTCCGCGGCATGGCCGGGTCGCGCATTCCCATCGTGGTCTCGCACGGCGAAGGCCGCGCGCAGTTCGAGGCGCCCGAACACCAGGCCCTGGCGAAGGTCGCGCTGCGCTTTGTCGACGGCCACGGCCAACTGGCGACGCAGTATCCGGCCAACCCGAGCGGCTCCCCCGATGGCATCACCGGCCTGACCAGCCTGGACGGCCGCAGCACGCTGCTGATGCCGCATCCGGAACGTGTGCACCGCAGCATACAGATGAGTTGGCATCCGGCTGGCTGGGGCGAAGAGTCGCCCTGGATGCAGCTGTTCCACAACGCCCGCGCCTGGGTCTGACGGATCCTGGCGGCAGCCTGCGCGGGCCCGTTCATGAACGGGCCCGCCCACCAGCGCCCGCACAAGCCGAACTGTTAAAGTTAGGGCTTGTGCGGATCGGGAGCGGGACGTAATGACCACAGCGGTCGACAAAGCCAATGTCAGCGAGTCGGAGGAACGCATTGCCGCTGCGTTGCTCGGCCGCGGCCGCCTGAAAGATATCGACCTGGCGCGCGCGCAGCGGCTGCAAGCCGACGCCGGCGGCTCGCTGGCGACCTTGATGGTCCGCCTCGGGCTGGTCTCTGAGCGCGACATGGCCGAAGCGGCGAGCGAAGTGCTCGGCCTGCCCTTGCTGTCGTCCAAGGATTGCCCGGAGGCGCCACCGGAAAACCTGCCGCTGACCTTGCGCTTTCTCAAGCAGCAGGCTGTGTGCCCGGTCGGTGAAGACGAGTGGGGTATCGACCTGCTGGTCGCCGATCCGCAAGACCACTACGCCGCCGATGCGGTCAGCCTGGCGATCGGGCGCGAGGTTCGGGTCAAGGTCGGCCTGCGTTCGGAAATCGCCGACCTGATCGAGCGTTACTACGGCCAGGGCCGCAGTGCGATGGGCACGATCGTGGAAAACATCGGCGACGATTCCGCCGGCGATGAAGACGACGTGGAGCATCTGCGCGACCTTGCCTCGGAAGCGCCGGTGATCCGGCTGGTCAACCTGGTCATCCAGCGCGCGGTCGAGCTGCGCGCCTCGGACATCCACATCGAACCCTTCGAGAACCGCCTGAAAGTGCGCTACCGCGTCGATGGCGTGCTCGAGGAAGCCGAGTCGCCGCCGGCCAACCTGACCGCCGCCGTGATTTCGCGCATCAAGATCATGGCGAAATTGAACATCGCCGAACGCCGGCTACCGCAGGACGGCCGCATCATGGTCCGCGTGCAGGGCAAGGAGCTGGACCTGCGCGTGAGTTCGGTGCCCACCGCGCACGGCGAGAGCGTGGTCATGCGCCTGCTCGATCGCGAATCGGTGGTGCTCGATTTCCGCACGCTCGGCTTCACCGACGATTTCCTGGCCAGCTTCATGCGCGTGCTCGAGCAACCGCATGGCATCCTGCTGGTCACCGGTCCGACCGGTTCCGGCAAGACCACGACCTTGTACGCGGCGCTGTCGCAATTGAACACGCCGGACGTGAAGATCATCACCGTCGAAGACCCGGTCGAATATCAGATCGAAGGCATCAACCAGATCCAGGTCAAACCGCAGATCGGGCTGGATTTCGCCCATGCGCTGCGCAGCATCGTGCGCCAGGATCCGGACATCATCATGATCGGCGAAATGCGCGATCTGGAAACCTCGCGCATCGCCATCCAGTCGGCGTTGACCGGCCATCTGGTGTTGTCGACCCTGCACACCAACAACGCCGCCGGCGGCATCACGCGTCTGATGGACATGGGCGTGGAGGATTACCTGCTGACGTCCACCGTCAACGGCATCCTTGCGCAACGGCTGGTGCGCCGGCTCGAGCCCACGTACGCCGAGCGTTACGAAGCGCCGCCGGAAGTGGTGGCCGAATTCGGCCTGCGCCGGTTCAAACCGGAGGGTCCGATCCACCTGTACCGCCCGAAGCCATCGCCGCTGTCGCTGACCGGTTACCTGGGCCGCGGCACGATCATGGAGTTCCTGGTCATGAACGACGAACTGCGCCGGCTGATCATGCAACACGCCGGCATGGGCGAGATCGAAGAGGCGGCGCGCGCCAGCGGCATGCGCACGATGTATGAGGACGGACTGGTCAAGGCGATGCAGGGCGTGACCACCATCGAAGAAGTCCTGCGTGTCACTCAGGAAGGCTGAGTAGCATGCCGTTATTCCGCTACAAGGCGCTGTCGGCCAACGGTGAACCGCTGGACGGCCAGATGGAAGCCGGCAATGCCGACGAAGTCATCGTCCGCCTGCAGGACCAGGGCTATCTGCCGGTGGAAGCGCGCCGCGCCGATGAGAGCGTCGAAGGCTTCAGCCTGTTCGCGCTCGGCAAGAAGCGCGAGCTGAGCGCCGACCAGGTGCTGCAATTCACCCAGCAGTTGGCGACCTTGCTCGGCGCCGGGCAACCACTCGACAGGGCGCTCGGCATCCTGCTCGAATTGCCGGAAACCGGCGACGCGAAAAAAGTCCTGGAGCGCGTGCGCGAGTCGGTGCGCGGCGGCGCGCCGTTGTCGGTGGCGCTGGAACAACAGCACGGTCTGTTCTCGCGCCTGTACGTCAACCTGGTGCGCGCCGGCGAATCCGGCGGCGGCCTGGACGACGCCTTGCGCCGGCTGGCCGATTATCTGGAGCGTAGTCGCGAATTGCGCAGCCGGGTGATCAACGCACTGATCTATCCGGTGATCCTGATCTCGCTGGTGCTGCTGTCCGTGGTCTTCCTGCTGCTGGTCGTGGTGCCGCAGTTCGAAGCCCTGTTCGCAAGCCTGAACGCGGAGCTGGCCTGGTATACCAAAGTCGTGCTGTGGACGAGCGCGACGCTGCGCAGCGGCTGGTGGCTGATCCTGGCGGCATTGCTGGTCATCGCCTGGTGGTTGAACAAGAAGATGGCCGATCCGGCATGGCGCCTGCGGCTCGATCAACGCTTACTGAGCACCCGTTACGCCGGCGTGCTGATCGCGCGGCTGGATACGGCGCGCTTGGCGCGCACGCTGGGCACGCTGGTCGGCAACGGCGTGCCGCTGCTCACCGCGTTGAACCTGAGTGGCAACGTGCTGTCCAATCGGGTGCTCGCCAATGCGCTGGAGGCGGCGTCGAGCGAGGTGAAATCCGGTTCCGGACTGGGTTACGCACTGGGGCGGCAGAAGGTTTTTCCGCGGCTGGCGGTGCAGATGATCCAGGTCGGCGAGGAATCCGGCGAGCTCGATTCCCTGCTGACCAAGGTTGCCGATACCTTCGACGTCGAGACCCGGGACGCGATAGATCGCTTGCTGGCGCTGCTCGTGCCCACGCTCACCATCGTCATGGCCTTTATCGTGGCCACGATCATTCTCTCCGTGCTGATGCCAATCTACGACATGACTGGAAACCTAGGCTGATGAAAATCCACTCCGTTTCACCTCGCATGAACAAGCGCGCGCGTGGCTTCACGCTGATCGAACTGGTGATCGTGATTACGTTGATCGCGGCCGTACTGGCCGTCGTCGGCGGCAAGGTCATCTCCAACAAGAAGCGTGCCGAGGCCAACCTGGCGAAGACGCAATTGAGCTCGCTGGCGGCCCAGGTCGATCAGTACCAGGCCGATGTCGGCGCCTATCCGGATTCGCTGGCGCAACTGGTCTCGGCGCCGAGTGAGGCCACCGGTTGGCTCGGTCCCTACGCCAAGGACACGGACTTCAAGGATCCCTGGCACAACCCGATCGAATACCAGCGCCCGGGCGACAACGACGCCCCGTACAAACTGCTCAGCCTGGGCGCCGACGGCAAGCCCGGCGGCGACGGCGTGGACAAAGACGTCGTCGCGCCGTAACGGCGGGGCCGGGAATCGTCGTGCATCGCCAGCGCGGGTTCAGCCTGATCGAGCTGATCGTCGTGATCGTGCTGATCGCGGCGACGACCGCATTGGCGGCCTCGGTCATGACCACCGGCCTGCCCGGGCAACAGTTGCGCACGGCCTCGCGCGAACTGGCGGCGCAATTGCGCTACACACGGGCACAGGCCATCGTGACCGGCAAGTCGCAACTGTTTACGCTCGATGCCGGTTCGCGGGAATGGCAGGCGCCCAATCGTCGCCACGGCCAGCTGCCCGGCGAGATCGACATCGTCGCCACCGGGGCGCGTATCGAACAGACAGAACCCGACGTCGCGGCAATCCGTTTTTTTCCGGAAGGCGCCGCCACCGGCGGGCGCATCCTGCTGTCGCGTGAGCAAGCCGCCTGGCAGATCGACGTCGAGTGGCTGACTGGTGAGGTGACAGTCAAACGCGCGCGGGCGCAGCGATGAATAGGCAGCGCGCCGGCCTGGGTCCCTATTCGCATCGTCCCGGCCGCGGCGTCCAATCGGGTTTCACGCTGCTGGAGGTGATGCTGGCGTTCGTGCTGCTGGCCGCCGCCCTGGGCTTGCTGCTTTCCATGCTGTCCAACGGCCTGCGCCAGGTGCAACAGGCGCAGGGCGAAACCGAAGCGACCCTGCACGCGCAATCCTTGCTGGACCAGGTCGGTCTCCTGGAACCTATCGAACCGGGTCGCAGCGATGGCGAATTCGCGCATGGCCGTTACCGTTACGAGCTGGAAATAACCGAAGTCCCGGATCCGGCGCCGCCACCGCAACCGGCGGACAGGCCGGCAGAGGCGCCGATTACGATCGGCGCGCCCCAGCTTTTCCGCGTCGCACTGGCCGTGCATTGGGGCGCTGACGAGCCGGCGCAGCAATTGCATTTCGTCACCTTGCGCGCGCGCGCACCGCAAGCCGATGCGGCAGGGACGAAGTGACTAGTCCTCGCTCCCGGTTTCCCGCCGCTGGTCTTGCGCGTGCCAACCGCGGTTTCACCCTGATCGAGGTCATCGTCGCGATCAGCCTGCTTGCGTTCGGCCTGGCGCTGGCTTTCGGCGCCATGCGCGGAGCGGTCAAGGCGACCGAGCGGGCCGAGCTGGTCTCGCAACGGGGTGAACGACTGCGCGCCGTGCAGGGATTCCTGCGTACGCAACTCAATGCCGCATTGCCGATTGCCTACGAGCTCGATCAGGAAACCGGCGAGGCCACGTTCCTGCGCGGAACATCGACCAAACTCGAGTTCGTGGCGCTGATGCCCGGCTACCTGTCCCGCGGCGGCCCCTATCTGCAAACACTCGAGCTGGCGCGCGGCGAGCGCGGTCAGCGCCTGCTGTTCCGCCATCAACTGCTGACGCCCGATGGCGCGCTGGATGCCGAACGCGAGCCCGTGGTGCTGCTCGACGGCATCGCCGAAGGGAGTTTCGAATTCCGCACCCTCGATGAGCAATCCCGCGCCGGCGCGTGGCAACGGGAATGGAATGCGCCGACGCAATTGCCGCCGCTGATCCGCCTGAAAATCCGCTTCAGCGACGAGCGCCGGCA
>JBAZBG010000005.1:0-14038 GCA_041671585.1 Arenimonas sp.
TCGCGCACCAAGATCCGCTATCAGTTCAGCCGCTTCCTGGCCGCGCACGTCATCTTCGACTACGCCTCGCTGTCGCCCGACTCCGGCCTGATCGCGCTGGAGCGCAGCAAGCGCCTGACCGGCGACATCCTGGTCAGCTACTCGCCCAACCCCGGCACCTCGGTCTATGTCGGCTACACCGACCAGCAGGAAAACCTGCGCCTGTTCGGCAACCCGAGCATCCTCGAGCGCACGCGCGACCTGGACCTGCACAGCGGCAAGCAGTTCTTCATCAAGGTGAGCTACCTGTTCAACTACTGACCGGATTGGCAAACGCCAGGAACCAAGCATGGGCATGCAGGCGGCAAAGATCTTTCGCGGGCTGATGGCGCTGGTCGTCTACGGCCTGGTGCTGGCCGTCACCTATTACCTGCATGCCTGCTTCTTCAAAGTAAACGTGGTCTTTTACGGCGCGATCTTCGACGCCGTGCTGGCGGCGGTGATTACCCTGACGGCCTTGCACTTCGCGCGCGGGATTGCAGCGTTCAATCCGTTTGAGCGCATCCAGCTGGTGGCGATCTGGCTGATGTGCGGCTACGTGTTCGCTATTTCGATCCCGACCGTGATCGACCGTTCGCTGTCGTTCTATTTCCTGGAAAAACTGCAGCAACGCGGTGGGGAGATCCCGTTGGCTCAGTTTGAACGCGTGTTTACCCAGGAGTACGCGCGCGAGCAACAGGTGGTGGATGTGCGTCTGACCGAACAGGAAGCTTCCGGCACCATTGCGATTGTCGATGGTTGCGTGAAGCTGACCGAGCGCGGGAAGCGGTTGGCGAGCTTCAGTAGTTTTTTCCGCGCGAATTTGTTGCCGAAGCAGCGGCTGGTGCGCGGGAAGTATTCGGATGCGTTGACGGATCCGTTTCGGGATAGCGAGGTGGGCAGGGACTATGGGTGTCCGGGCAGCGTACAGGTGGATGAGCGCACATAGCGGTTGCCGTCTGCGCAGGACAATTTTTCACCGTCTAGTACTTATCGTTACGGCAGTCCCGCTTACCGGGAGCAAGGCTTCACCACTGAGAGTGAGTCGTATCAGGCCGGCCAAGCAATTAGTCCGCAAACTCGTGATCGACGGAAGGCGTTCAGGTTGTGGTTTCCTAGTACGAGTTGCCTAGTTCTTCACCCGACATTTACTGAGTGAAATGCAGGGGCGGCAATTATTTGTGATACTGCGGCCGCCGAGATCCTCAGGGGAATGAGGGACTTCGGCTACTCCACCTCCGTATTGGCGCCGCAACTCTGTTCGGCGCCCCTCATCGTTTGCGCGAGAAATTCCTATGTCCGTGGCCGTCCGTCGTGCACTGAAGCTTTCCGGCTGGACACTTGTTCTGGGCTTATCAGCCACGCTACTGGCAGCGGTGGTCGATAATCTGGCGCCGGTGTTCGACAGCACGCCGTATCCGGTGGCCGAAGTCGGACAGACGTATCGCTATGACGTGCACGCCACCGATCCGGACGGCAACGATGTCGCCTACAGCCTGGAACAGGGCCCGGCTGGAATGGCGTATTCCGAGAGCGAGCAGGCGGTCGGTTGGACACCGGCGGCCGATCAAACCGGTTTGACGCAAGTCGCGGTGCGCGCGCGCGATAGCTGGGGCGCGTCCGCTGAGCAAAGTTACACGCTGCGAACGGTAGCCGACTACTGCGAGATCTATCCGATCACCATTCCGCAACAACTGCTGGTCGACGCCGCGAGCGGCGACCAACTCGACCAGATTGCCCGTGGTACCGGAGCGGGCAATTTCAGCTGGTTGACCTGGGGCGGCGACACGAATGCGCCGACCCTCGCCACCAGCTTGCTGCCGCCCGGCGACAGCTACAACTACGTGAGTCCGGACAGCGGCGCCGATCACCTGTTGGAAGTGGCGGACTGGGCGCAGGGCGCCACCGGCTCGATGAATGCCGATGCCGTGCGCAGCAACCTGGACGCGTTGAAAACGCAGGACATCATCATTCCGACCTGGTCCACGGTGCGTGGCCAGGGCAGCAAATTCGATTATCGCGTCGCCAAATTCGCCGTCGTCCGCCTCAAGGACTATCAACTCACTGGCCAGGGCTGGCTCAGCTTCGAGTTCCGCGGTTACAAGGACTGCTACAACGACGCCCCGGTCGCTGCGAACCAAACCCTGACCACGCCCGAGGACCAGCCGCTGCCGGTGCAGCTGAGCGCCGTCGACCCCGAGAACGACGTGCTCACGTATCAAGTCGTCCAGGGTCCCGCGCACGGCCACTTGGAGGGCGCCGCGCCGGCGCTGAGCTACGTGCCGGACGCCAACTACAACGGTCCCGACGCGTTCACCTTTCGCGCAAACGACGCGGAGTTCGCGTCGAATATCGCCACCGTGTTGATTACGGTAACGCCGGTGAACGATCCGCCGACGGCGAATAGCCAGGCGATCCAGACCGATGAAGACACGCCCGTTTCGATCACTTTGACCGGCGCCGATATCGACGGCGATTCGCTGCAATTCCAGATCCGGCAAACCACCGCGCACGGCGAGTTGGTTGGCAGCGGCGCGAACTGGGAATACCAGCCGGCGCACAACTTTTTCGGTGTCGATCAATTCACCTTCGTGAGCAACGACGGGGAACTTGCGTCTGCCGACGCGATCGTGACGATCACCGTCATCGAAAAGAATGCCGCGCCCTCGGCGCAAGACCGACAGTACCAGGTGAAAACCGGCGTGCCGCTCGACGTGTTGCTGGCCGGCACCGATCCGGATGGCGATGCGCTGAACTTCCGACTGTTGAGCACGCCCGGCCACGGCGAGTTGAGCGGTACGGCACCGGACTTGAGTTTCGTGTCCGACGCGGGCTACACCGGCACGGTGAGCTTCACCTATGTCAGCAACGATGGCCGTCTCGACTCAGCGCCTGCGACCGTCACCATCGAGGTAATCGGCGCCAATCACGCGCCGAGCATCACCTCGATTCCGACCAACTTCGTCGACGAACGCAGCACTTACGGCTACGACATCGATGCGCTCGACCCCGATGTCGGCGACGTGCTGGCCTACAGTTTGGACCGGACCGCAGCGGGTGCCAGCGTTGACCGGCCAAGTGGCCAATTCGCCTGGAACGCCGATCCCGCAGCGGTCGGTAGCGTACGCGCGTCGAACAAGGCGTGCCGGAAAGTGCTCGAATCGGGTGCGCTCGATCCGGTGGTGCAATGGGAGTGGACCGAGTCAGCCCAATTTCCGCTGTTGAACCAGATCATGTCGCCGCCCTTGGTTGCGCAAATGACCGATGACAACGGCGATGGCAAGGTCGACCAGCAAGACAATGTCGACGTGGTGGTGTTGACGCACAAAGGCTGGGACAACGGATTCGACGGCACCTTGAAGATCGCGGTCGTACGTATTCTCGACGGGCGCTCAGGACAGGAGCTGCGGGTAATCAATCCATTGCCGACCATCGATGGTTTCACCAATCTGGCCTTGGCGGACATCGATGGCGACGGTGAGGTCGATATCATCGGCGCCGACGTGGATTCCGGCGTTACCGTGATGCACGCCGATGGCAGCGTGCTGTGGCGACGCGGCGGGCTGGACGGACGGGTCCCCTACGCACGAACGCCGACGATCGCCGACCTGGATGGCGACGGAAAGCCCGAAGTCATCGTCGGCACGTACGTGCTCAGCAATACCGGACATGTGCGTTGGCGGATGCGTTTGGATGCCTATGGCAAGAACGCCGCGTTCTACAGCGGCGTCGTTTCGGTCGCCGACCTGGACGGCGACGGCAAACAGGAAGTGATTGCCGGCGGCGCCGCCTACAATTCCGATGGAATCCTGCTCTGGCGGAATCCGAATGTCGCCGATGGCTATTCCGCTGTCGGCGACGTCGTTAGCGATAGTCGCCCGGAAATCGTCGTCGTTCACATCGGCAGGCTATACGTGGTCGATTCCACGGGAGCCTTGCTTTGGAGTGTGCCGTTGCCGGGTGGCGGCGAAGGCGGCGCGCCGACCCTGGCGGACATGGACGGCGATGGCGAACTCGAAATCGGCGTGGCCGCCGCGTCCCGCTACACCGCTTTCAATGCCGACGGCTCGATACTCTGGTCCTCGCCGACCCAGGACTTGACCTCGCGTTCAACCGGCTCGACCGTCTTTGACCTCGAAGGCGATGGTGAAGCGGAAGTCCTGTACAACGATGAGCAGAGTCTTCGAATCTATCGTGGTCGCGACGGCAAGGTGCTGTTCGAAGTGCGTTCCACGACCGGCACGCAGATGGAATATCCCACCGTCGCCAATATCGATGACGATCCGGGTGCGGAAATACTGGTCGGCTCCAACGAATTCATGCAATTCACCGGAAGGGATTCGGTGCCGGGAACGCATGGCTTGCGCGTCTTCGCCTCCGCCAGCCAGTCCTGGGCGCCGACGCGTGCGATCTGGAACCAGCACGCGTACAGCATCAACAACATCAATGACGACGGCACGGTCCCGCGGCAGCCGGAAAAAAGCTGGCTGACCCACAACACCTTCCGCCTGAATACCTTCGCGGACCGCAATCCGGTCGGCATGGCCGATCTAGCGATATTCGACCTGCGACTCGACCCGCTGGCGCCGGGCACGTTGCGCATGACTGTCGTCAATCGCGGCCTGGCGCCGACGGCGGCCGTGTCGGTGGTACATGTTCATGACGGCGCGAACGCCGAAGGCCGACTGCTCGGTACGCTCAAGTTGCCGGTGCTTGCCGCTGGCGAAGCGCGCGAACTGAGCTTGGCGAACATCGACACCGATGCACTGGGCGACAGCGTTTATGCGGTCGTCGACGACGTCGACACCGTGGCCGAATGCCTCGAGAACAACAACACCGTGCAGGCGCGCGTGTTCCATGGTCGCGCTACCGATCAGGGCGGACTGTTCGATCGCCAGGCGTTCACCGTCGGTGTGCTCGACGTCAATGACGCGCCGGTATTCCAGAACGACACCCCGCCGACGCCGCATATCGGCCAGAAATTCCGCCACGTGGTCAAAGCGGTGGATCCGGATATCGGCGACGGCTTGCTCTACCGTCTCGACAGCTCACCGGCCGGAATGACCATCGAAGCGGTCAGCGGCGAAATTCGCTGGACGCCGACCGCCGCGCAGGCCGGCACGCCGACCATCGTCGTTCGCGTAACTGATTTGCGCGGTTTGAGCGCCACGCAGACCGTGCCCGTGACCTTGGCAGCCAATCGCGCGCCGGTCATCGACAGCACGCCCGTGCGCGACGCGATCGCCACGACGGAATACCGCTACGAGCTGGACGCCAGCGATCCGGACGGCGATGTGCTGACGTATCTGCTGACCTCGGCGCCGGACGGCATGGAAATCAACGGCTACAACGGCGCCGTCACCTGGACGCCGCCACTGGAGCAAGGCGGCTCGTTCAACGTAACCGTGAAAGTGATGGACGCCAATGGTGGCGTCGTTACCCAGAGTTACACCGTTACTGTAACGTTGCCGCAGAACCATGCGCCTGAGTTCACCAGCACGCCGGTCACCGCAAACGCCTTGGGCCAGCGCTACCAATACGATTCGCTCGCCAGCGATACGGATGGTGACGTATTGAACTTCATGCTGACCGAAGCACCGCTGGGTATGGCCGTCGACACCGTCACCGGCGTGATCGTCTGGCAACCGCGCACGGACCAGGTTGGCGCCCATACGGTTGTCCTGCAGGTCAGCGATCCGCGCGGTGGCACCGACACGCAGGAATTCACCGTGCTGGTTTCTGCCGGCGTCGATAGCGGTAACCACCCGCCGAGCGTGTCGTCCATCCCGGAGACCGCTGCGCTGATCGACCAGGCCTACGTCTATGCGCTCGTCGCCAGTGATCTGGACGGCGACGCGCTCAGCTACACCTTACAGACCGCGCCGAGCGGCATGACGATCGATGCAAGCACGGGCGCTGTGACCTGGACGCCGACATCGACGCAAGCCGGACTCAATCCAGTTTCGATTGTGGTCAGCGACGGTCGCGGCGGCACGGCGACGCATTCGTTCTCGATTCTTGCTTCCACCGTGCCCGCCGGGGGCACCGGCAATCGACCGCCATCCATTACCAGCGATCCACTGACCCTGGTCACCCTCGGCCAGACCTACCGCTATTACTTGATCGCGGTGGACGCTGATGGCGACACCCTGACCTACCAATTGGCCGAAGCGCCGCCGGGAATGACCATCGACCCGAGCACCGGTGTGCTGGCTTGGACGCCGAGCGCGCTCGGCCCGGTGTCGGTCTCCGTGCGCGTGGACGACGGTCGCGGTGGCGCGTCGATGCAATCATTTGCGGTGACGACGGTGGATACGGATACCTCCATCGATCACCGGCCCGTGGTGCTCGAGCCGCCGTTCGGCGACGCCAAGCTCGGTCTTCCCTACGACCTCACGTTGCAGGCGGTGGACGCCGACGGCGATGCGATGACTTTCACCCTGGTCAGCGGCCCTGACGGCGCGACGGTGGATGCGGTCACCGGCCAAGTGGCGTGGACACCGGACGCCGTGGGCACCGCAAGCTTCACTGTGCGCATCAGTTCCGGCGATGGCTACACCGAAATCACCTGGACCGTGCAAGTGGTTGCGGCGGAGACGCCGTTGTCGGTGCATGTCGTGGTCACGCCGGAGCGCGTGGCGCCCGGGGCCGCAATCACGATCGCCGTTGAATTCGACGGCGCCAGCGGACCGGTGACTTTGCAGGCCAGCCTCAACAACAACGCGGTCGTGCTGGACGCGGATGGCGCCACCAGTCTGGTCGCTCCGACCACGCCGGGCTTCTACCAACTTGTCGTGACGGTGGATGACGGCAATGCCATCGCAACCGACGCGGCGGATTTCTTCATCGCCGATCCCAGCGACGCGATGCCGCCGACCGTGGCCATCTCTACGCCCGCAATCGACGGCCGCGTGACTGCGCCTACGTCCGTCACCGGCCAGGTGCTCGGCGATGACGTCGCCCGCTGGACGCTCTCGCTGATCGACAAGTCCAACGGCGTGATGACAGCGATTGCACAGGGCAGCCAGGCCAGCGGCCCGGGTGTGCTCGGCCAACTCGACCCGACGCTGCTCAGCAACGGCTTCTACACGCTGGTGTTGCAGGCCTGGGATGCCGGCGGCAACCAGGCGCAGGATTCGCGCAGCGTGCTCGTCGATGGCGACATGAAGCTCGGCCATTATTCGGTGAGCTTCGAGGATGTTTCGATTCCAATGGCGGGCTTTCCGCTGCGCGTCACGCGTACCTACGACACCCGACGGCGCAAGGAGCGCCTGGACTTCGGTTACGGCTGGAGCGTGGATTATCAGAACCTGCGCCTGACCGAATCGCGGGCGCCCGGCTATTCCTGGACGCTGGTATCGGAGCGCGAAGGGTATTTCGGCAACTGGTGCGTACGCCCGAACGGCGATCCCATCGTGGCGATCACCGGGCCGGACGGCGAGCTGATGAAGTTCCGCGCCAAGGCCTTGCCGGAGTGCCAGTTCCTGGTGCCGCAGACCGATGTGCAGCTGGTGTTCGAGCCCTTGCCGGGCACGGATGCACAGCTGGATCAAACGGATTATCAGAACCTGCGCCTGGCGTCGGTGGCCGGCTCCGGCGTGTACAACTTGCTCGACCTGTCCGATCCCTACCAGGCGGCGGCCAATCCCAGCCACTACCGGCTCAAGTTGCCGGACGGTACGGTGTATTCGGTGACCCAAGGCGTCGGCATCAGCAAGATCGCCGAACCCGACGGCAACACGCTGACCTTCACCCGCGACGGCGTGAAGCATTCGCTGGGCCAGGAAGTGCGCTTCTTCCGCGACGGCCAGGGCCGGATCGAAGAAGTGGTGTTGCCCGACGGCGCGCGTCGTCGTTACACGTACACGCCCGGCGGCGACCTGGAAATGGCGGTCGACACCGGTGGCGACATCGTGTCGTTCGGCTACCTGGCGCAGGCGCCGCATTACCTGCGCGATATCGTTGATCCGCGCGGCGTGCGCGTGTCGCGCAATGAGTACGACGACGACGGCCGCCTGGTGGCGACCATCGACGCCGATGGCCATCGCATCCAATACACGCACAACCTGGCCGGCCGCACGGAAATCATCCGTGACCGCCGCGGCAATGCCTCGATCTACGCTTACGATGCCGAAGGGCGGGTCACGGGCGAGTCCAACGCCCTGGGCGAGACAATGCTGCACAGCTACGACAGCAATGGCAACGAGCTGAGCACGACCGACCCGCTCGGCCACGTCACCGTGCGCACGTTCGATCCGCGCGGCAACGTGTTGACCGAGACCGACGCGACGGGCCACAAAACCAGGCACACCTACAACGAGCGCAACAACGAACTGACCCAGACTGATGCCCTTGATCGGGTCGTCGTCACCAACGGCTACAATGCCTACACCGGCCGGCTGGTGATGACGCAGAACGCCCTGGGTGAATTGACCAGCTTCGGCTTTGACAGCGGCATCGGTTCGGGCGGGACGGGTGAGTTGATCGGGATTACCGACGCGGCCAACCAGCAGACGCGCTACAAGATAAATTTCTTTGGCCACCGTTACCGGGAGATCGATGCGCTGGGGAACTTCACCAGCTTCAACCTCGACACCCAGGGCCGCGTGCACGGCCAGTCCCGCAGGCGCACTCGCGCCGACGGCACGGTCGAAACACTGGCGACGTTGCATACCCTCGACGCCAAGGACCGCATCGTGGCGACCGTGCATCCGGACGGCAGCCGTACGACGGTCGAGTACGACGGCAACGACAAGCCGACCACGACCTGCGACGGCCTGAACCGCTGCACGCTGCAGCAGTACGACGCCCGCGGCCAGCTGGCGAAGACCAGCTACCCGGACGGCACGTTCGAGACGACCGGCTATGACGAGAACGGCAACGTCACCGCCCAGACCGATCGCGGCGGGCGCACGACCAAGATGAGGTACGACGCCGCCAACCGGCTGGTCGAGACCATCCTGCCGGACGCCACGCCGGGCGACGACAGCGATAATCCGCGCACCGAGAACCAGTACGACGCAGCCGGCCGCCTGACCGCGAGCATCAACGAGCGCAACGTGCGCACCGAGTACGGCTACGACGATGCGGGCCGGCGCACCACGGTGACCGATGCCCTGCATCGCGTAACGACCACGACGTACAACGCTATCGGCCAACGCGAAGCGGTGACCGACGCGTTGGGCCGCACCACGCGCTTCGTCTATGACGCGGCCGGTCGCCTGACCGACACCATCCATCCGGACGACACCGCATTCGAGGACGACAACCCGCGCACCAGCGTCACGTACGACGCGGTCGGACGGAAGACGCTCGAGACCGACGAGCTGGGTCGCCAGAAGGCGTACCAGTACGACGCCCTCGGCCGTATGGTCGCGGTCTCGCTGCCCAACCCCGCGACCGGCCGGCTCGACGACGGCAAGCTGGTCACGCGTTTCGTGTATGACGAAGTCGGCAACAAGACCCAGCAGATCGATGCCCTCGGCCGAATCACGCGTTGGGAATACGACGCGATGGGCCGGCAGACCCGGCGCACCCTGCCTGGCGGCCAGACCGAGACGTCCCGCTACGACGCCGCCGGCCAGCTGATCGCGCGCACCGACTTCAACGGCCGCATCACCGGCTACAGCTACGACGCGGTCGGTCGCCTGGAAGGCATCGACTACGAAACCGATCCGGACGTGATCACCACGTACACGGCCAGCGGGCAACGCGAGTCAGCCACCGACGGCCAAGGCACCACGGTGTACGCCTACGACGCCCGCGATCGCCTAACTCGCGTCGCCAACCCCGATGGCCAGGTGCTGACCTACGGCTACGACGCCGCCGGCAACCGCACCGAGCTGCACAGCGCCGCGCTCGACCAGACGTTCGACTACGACCCGCTCAATCGCCTGAGCGCGGTGCACAGCCAAACCCTCGGTGGTGCGGTCCGAACAGTGGGCTACACCTACGACGAAGTCGGCAACCGCAAGACGCTGACCCAGGCCAACGGCACGACGACGACCACCAGCTTCGACGCCCGCAATCGCCTGCGCCAGCTGCTCACCCGCAGCGCGGCCGGCGTCCTGTTGTTCGGCGCCACCTACGACGTAGACGACAGCGGCGCCCGCACCGGCATCGGCGAGTTCAACGCCCAGGGCCAGACCCGCAGCGTGGGCTACGCCTATGACGGCGCCAAGCGCTTGTTGGCCGAGGTCATCGAGCGCCCGGGCCAGCCGGCTCGTGTCGCGAACTATGTCTACGACGCGGTCGGCAACCGGCTGAGCAAGACCGAGGCGGGCGCGGAGACGACCTACACGGTGGACGACAACGACCGCCTGATCGAGGAGCGAACGGGCGGTGTCGGAACGCTGTACACCTACGACGCCAATGGCAATACGACCGGGCAGGCGAAGGCGGGTGAGGTCGTCACGTATGGTTACGACGAGGCCAATCGTCGAGTTCGTACGACCACCACCAGTGGTGTGGTCACGACCGGGTACAGCGCCGACGGCGTCCGCAACCGTGAGATCGGCAATGGCCATGCCCGCGCCTGGTTGATCGACCCGAACCGCGACTACGCGCAGACGCTGGAGGCGTATACCGACCAGCAGCTGAGCACGGTGTGGATGTATGGCGACGAATTAGTGGCACAGAGCAATGTGATTGCGGGCGGGCTGCACGAGCGCAATTTGCACAGCGATGGCATGGGCAGTGTGCGGCAGGCTAGTGATGCTGGCGGCTCAGTTACCGACAGCTTTGAGTACGATGCGTTTGGCAATCAGTTGGGAAGGACTGGAACGACCGATATCGATCACCGCTATCGCGGCGAACAGGTCGATCCGAATACCGGGTTCTACAACCTGCGAGCCAGGTGGTATGACCCGAACAGCGGGCGGTTCACCAGCACGGATGCATTCGCTGGAAGAAGCAGCGACCCTACTAGCCTGCATAAGTATCTGTACGCCAGCTCAGATCCGGTGAACAGCTGGGATCCGAGTGGTTACATGACAATCGGGGAAATAGGTACAGCCCTCAGAGTTAACGTTCAATCGGTTCTCACGGCGCAGTCGAATCGAGCGATTGGCATGCTGGCCAATCGCTCGGCCGGCAAGGCGCTTGAGGCGTATGTTCGCGCGATTATCGAGCGTGAGTTTGCGGGTGCGGAATTCTATAAAATCAGGGCCCTAACGGGTCCTGGAGGAAAACGGGTTTACGACATTCTGGTAAAAATTGGCGATCGCCTAATCAACATAGAAGTCAAAACAAACTTGCCCATGGGGGGTCAAGCCTTTGCACGATTGCTCGGACAAATAAGAACGTTCAGGGCGCCGAATGAGGCATTCGCTCAAGGCGCAGAATTGATCATATTTGCGGAAGGTGCAACTGAAGCGGCTGCTGGTCGCCTTGCAATAGCGCTTGGAGTCGACAATCCGCCAATTGTGTCTACCGCACTTGAATTGATTACAGTCATCCGCGGTCTCCTTATCGGAATCTGAAAAATGAAGGCAATTTATGCAAGACACCTCGACATTGTGCTCAAGCACGAGGTGCCGGAACAGCTGCCAGGTTTTGAGTATTTCAAACCAAGGCTGTCAAAGATCGAGCGTGCAAAGTCTAAGCTTGAACCAGGCGACAGAATCTTTCAGAAGTCAGCAGGCGACAAAATTCGCCTGTTCCTGATTTTTTCCACGCACCCGCGCCAAGAGGAGTTCAATCTAGAAATTGGCTGGTCTACGAAAGGGCGCTTCCCTGCAGATTTAGAAATGCCTAGTACGTCTCCTAGCCCTGACAATGCAGAAATGTTGGCCGACGAGGGCGTTGTTGGCTTCTATAACCTTTATCCGCGTGTGACAGGGAAGAGTCATCTAGGGTGGGCAGTCTGGAGATGTAGCGTGACAATTGATCACCCGAGGTTCCGAGAAATATTCGTTCAAGAGGATCTGCAGGAGGTTACAGAAGAGAAGGCTAGTGAGCGCGTGAAAAAGGCAGTCTCCGATTGCCTCGCTGATATCAAATCCGTAGCACTACCTTACTTTGAGCGCTTGGTTCAGATTAAATGCAACGCGACGCCGTAGATTGCTCGCCGAGATCGACAGACTGGGCCGCAACCGTTCGTCGCCTCCCACCGTTGTCATGGCGAATGCAACTACGCTCCACCACGCTGCCCCGGCGGCTCCGTTCCGCCCCGCAGCAAGCGCCGCGCCAGCTCTGACCGGCCGTCCTGGCCGCCTTCGTTAAGTGCCGCGCTCCGTCCAGTCACGCTCGGCTCCTGCCTCGCGACGGTCTGCATCCACAACGCGCATGCAGAGTATTGTTTAGCCCGCCCCGTGCGGCTGCGCCCCACGGCGCCGGTCGCTTCGTTGCTCTGGTGCTTCCCCATCCCCACTCGCGCCAATCATTCGCGCTTCGATGCAATCGCGTCGTGGGCGCTCGTGGGGCTTGGCGGCCCTAACGAATAATGCGGAATTATGCAAAGTGCCGCGCCGTCGCGCGTCACTTCGTGCATCGCTGCGCTCGCCGCAGAATCAGCGATATGTCAACGGGCCGCCGGCACAACCGTGTACTGAAATGTAAACAGCCACTCGCCAGCAGGCGAGCAGTCGCTAGCGACGCCCCCTAAGCCAACACCACGCTAAATCACCACCTTCCCACCCCACCCCGCATCAATCTGCTCCGGCGGCGACGCCCCCACCTGCTCAATGCCGGCGCCCGGTCCCGCGGCAGTCTGTATATCGGTCCCGCCAAACCCCTCCACCTCTCCGGCCAGGAACGGCGCCAGCGCGTCGTCGGCGTCCACCGACGAATCGTCTTCAGGCGCAGCGGCGGGAAACTTCCCCGCATCGCGCTCTTTCACGGTCTTTACTTTCGCCGGCAACACAGAATCAGGTGCCAGCTTCTTGCGATCTCGACGGGTCATGGCCCACCTCGCATTGGCTTACGTCACCAACATACGCCCCTGGCGCGCACAGGCAAGTGACGGCGCGCACGCAACTACGCGCCGCAACACTTCTTGTATTTCTTGCCGCTGCCGCACGGGCACGGGGCATTGCGATCGGGCGCGGCTTCCCGGCGCGCCGGGGTGCGCGGGGTCAGTTGTTCGATGCGGTAATGGTGCAGGTCGGCGAGCATGGCCGGCAGGCTGGCGGTGATTTCCATGCGCTCGCGGTAGCTGAGCGGCGTCGCCGGTTCGTTGTCGTTTTCCGAATCGACTTCGCCGGTGGCCAGGCGCTCGAGCAGGGCGAAGATTTCGTCCATCCACTCTTCGCGGTCCAGCCATTCGGCCCAGGCGTCGCCGCGCAGGTCGACGCCGCGATAGAAACCCAGCGCCCAGTCGCGGCCGACATCGAGGCTGTCGGGGTGATCGGCCATGACGTCTTCGGGCAACCACAACACCGGCGCCAGGTGATCCGGCGGCTCTTCGCCGTGGCGCACGCGCGCGATGCAGCCATTCCAGTGGCCGAGCAGCAATTCATGCGCCTCCAGATCCTCGGCCGCCGATGCGAACGTCGGTGCTTCGCTGCCCCACACCGGCGGCAGCCACTCGGAGGGCGGCACCAGCTCGGGCGCCACGGCCAGCGCCGACAAATAACCATCCAGCGCTTCCAGGTTGAAGCCTTGCGCCGGCACGGCGTGCTGTTCGAGCAGCGCGGCGAGGCGCTCCATCTGGTCGTCGGAAAGAAAGGCAGGAGGATTCATGGACAGAAGCTCGGCGATGAAGCGCTGGAACTGAACGCCAGCTGTCCGAAGTTTTTACTTCCCGGTCATTAATAGTTACGGCGCGGCGCCGGTGGCTTGTCGCCGTCCAGGTAATACCACGTGCCGCCTTCGCGTACAAAGCGGCTGATTTCGTGTTGCGTCTTGATCGATCCGGTGCCGTTGACGCGGTAGCGGGCGATGAATTCGATGCGTGCCGCGTCCGGCCCCTGCTGCTGGGAACGGATCTCCAAACCGAGCCATTGCGGCATGTTGGTGCGCCGGAAATCCATGTGTTCCGGCCGCGTGGAGGGGTGCCAAGTGGCCAATAAATAGGGCTCCA
>JBAZBG010000005.1:14138-18288 GCA_041671585.1 Arenimonas sp.
GCCGCGTCCGGCCCCTGCTGCTGGGAACGGATCTCCAAACCGAGCCATTGCGGCATGTTGGTGCGCCGGAAATCCATGTGTTCCGGCCGCGTGGAGGGGTGCCAAGTGGCCAATAAATAGGGCTCCAGCTGCAATACGTAGGCGCTGTAGCGCGAGCGCATCAGCTTCAGCGCGTTGTCGGCGGGATCGCCCGCGTGGAAGCGCCCGCAGCAATCAGCGTAGGGTCGCAAGTTGCCACAACAGCAGTGGGAGATTTGAAGTTTGAGTTCGGGCACGGGGGGTCTTCGTACTTTCCGACGGCGTGCGGAGGGACTGCCGCCAGAGGCGATGAGTGGGCTCAGAATACATCGCATCTACAATCCGAGGAAATACCCATGGCCACTCTGGATTTATCCGCGCTTTCCACGCGCTGGCTGGGCAAGCCGGCCGACCAGGTCAGCGAGAGCGAACGTGGCGTGCTAACCCGTGTGCATCATCGGTTGCCGGTGAGCCGCAACCTGGCGCTCGACGACCACAGGCCGGTCACCTTCGGTGAACGGGTTGCCGACAAGGTGGCCAGCTTCGGCGGCTCGTGGCCATTCATCGGTTTGTTCGGCGCCTTCCTGGCCTGTTGGGTGTTGCTTAACACGGTGTGGCTGATCAGCAGGCCACTGGATCCGTATCCATTTATTTTCCTGAATCTACTGCTGTCGATGCTCGCGGCGATCCAGGCGCCGATCATCATGATGAGCCAGAACCGGCACAGCCAACGCGACCGGGTGATGGCGCAGCACGATTACGAAGTGAACCTGAAGGCGGAAATCGAGATCCTCGCCCTGCACGACAAGCTCGAGCAGATGCGCGTGGAATATACGCAAGCCTTGATCAAGGGCCAGCAGGAACAGCTGGCTGCGTTGAACCGATTGTTGCAGCAGCGAGGCGAATAAACCCGCGTAGGCTTAGTGCTTGTGCTGCGCCTCGGTAATGATCTTGGCGATTTTCGCATCGCCCTGTTCGATCAGTTCCATGGGCGTGAGCTGGAATCCGGACAGCACCATCGCCTCGCCCACGCACCATTCGCGCTGGGCATTGGTGAACTTGCGCGTGCCGGCGGCGACCACGGCCAGGATTTCGGGACTCGGCACGCGGTTCTCTTCTTCGTTGACCACCGACGCCGTGCTTCGCTGCCCGCCCTTGGACATTTGCGACTTCAACCATTCGATACGCGCCAAGGCCACGCCGAGGCGATCGCCGCCATCGGCGAGCTCCGGCACCGCGGAGGCCAGCGCGCCGAGCAGCGTGTCGCGCTCGGCCTCCATCGCCTCGCGAGATTTTTCGGCGCTGGCGGTTTGCTTTTTCAATTCTTCGGCCGCGTCTTCGAGCTGCTTCAATTCATCGACCTGATCGACCAGCGTCTTGGCGCCCAGGCGCGTCATGACCTTCTTGCTCATCGCGTCGTACAGCGCCGGGTTGCTGAACTTCAAATCTCGGGCGGCCATTTGCCAGGCCAGCGCGACCTGGTTGGAGGTTTCCTTGATCTCGCGCACGGTGGTCGGGGTTGGCGTGCTTTTCAGGTCGAGTTCGACGCCTTCGGCATTGGCCAGCGACTGCACGGCCACGTCCAGGCGCTCGCACAGCTCGGTCTTGTGAAACTCGCGCACCAGTTTGCGCAGTTCGATCCGACAGTCGATCAACAGGGTCCGTAGTTGCTTCATGGGGTCATTCTAGGCGGCAGGCAGGCGCGCGGAAAGCTTTGTTTCGAACTGCGGCCCAAGTCTCACCTGGACAGCAGGAAGTACAGCAGGTTGTTCTGGAAATACAGGTTGTGGGTCAGCCGGCCGTGCGACTCGCACAGGAAGAAGTACTGCGAAATCGGCAGCGCGTGGAAATTGTCGCTGGCGCGATCGCGGTCGATCGGCTCGCGGGCAACCTGCGAGGAGCGGGTGACCAGGCCGTCGCCGGGCTCGAACATCAGGCGCCCGTAGTCCAGGCGGACCGGCTTCTTGCCCGCTTCCCCGACCAGGTAATCGCCGACCTGGCCGGGACGGAACACCAGCCGCGAACCCTGGACATCGTCGATCAGGACGGCGTGTCCGGGCGTCAGCTCGCAGTCGCCACCGAATGCCGCGATCTCGACCTTGGGCGCCGGGAACGGCGCGGTGAGCGCCCATTGCAGCCGCTCGGCGCGATGCAGGTGGCGGACGAAGGTGGCCTGCAATTCGGCCAGCGCCCGCTCGCCCTCGGCGGGCGTGGCCATGGAGGCGCGCACACGGGCGGTCACCTCGGGCGAGAACACGCCCCACTGCCGCTCGCGCCAAAGCTTGTCGTCGTAGATATTCAGATCGACCGGACGCCCGCGCACGTCGAGGATGGGCTTGACCAGTGGGTGCGGCAGCGCCTGGAACGGCGTGGCGAAGGTGGCCATCACTTCCACCGGCACCGTGCGCAGGCCGAGCCGGGTGCCATAGACCAGGCGCTCCAGGCTGGTCACCGCGCCCAGGCTTGGGGTGCCGAGCATGATCAGGCGGCGGATGCGCTTGTCGCCCTCCTGCCAGGGCGTGAAGCTGGGTTGTTCCAGCACGTCGTGCGGGCCGTAGCGCAGGTAGTAGTTGGCGATCAGTCCGCCGTTGCTGTGCGCGATGATGTCCACGCGCAGGTTCGGGTCCCGGTAGTCGAGGCGAATCTGTTCGATCAATTCATGCAGTTTGCGCACCGCAACGAGGTTGTCCTTGCGCCAGTCGTACAGGAACACGTAGTAGTGTCGCCGCTGCGCGCCGACCGACTCGCCCGGCACGCCGCGATGCAAACGCCCGACCGTTTCCAGGCTGCGCAGCAGGTCGCCATAGAAATCGACGCCGGCGACGCCGTACACGAAGTCGCCCGGGCGCAGGCCTTCGCCTTCCCGATCCTCGGCGCTCATTTGCGCCAGGTTGCGATAGTCGCTGAAGGCCAGCGTGCTCAGCGAACCCGGCCAGAACTGTTTGCCGGTCTTGGCGTCGACCAGGGTCGAGCCGGCCAGCCCGTGCATGACGATGACCGGCGGCTGGTCCGCATTGTCGGCGGCGCTTTCGTACAGCCTTACCAGGTCGGGCCGGGTCGAGGCGCAAGCGCCCGCCGCCAGGCACACCAGCATCAGCAGGAAAAACCGCAACATTGCCTTGCCACTCATTCGATCAGCCGTCCTTCGTATCGGGCGGTCACTGTAACGCGTTGCCGCCATTGCGGACTGCCTGGCGGCGATCTGCGCGCGGCGCGGGTTACGGAAAGCCTTGGCAGGCGCTCGGGCGGCATGGATCATTGGCGGACTCTTGCGGACAAGGAAGCTTGATGAGCGTGCTCTGGTTCGACGGCCTGCTGGCCCAGGTCAGCGACGCCGGCGTCTACTTCCTGCCCGAGGAAGACATCGACGAGTTGCTGGAAGCCGCGGCGGTCAACCGTTTCCCCTGCCTGCGGGTCAATCTGCGCGGCTGCCGCGAGCCCGCCGACTTGCTGTTGCGCATGGCCGGCGCATTGCAGTCGCCGCCGCCGACGGATTTCGCCGGGTTGGCGGCGGCCTTGCGCGGACTGCGCGCGCCCGGCACGCCGGGGCTGGTGTTGCTGCTCGAGCACAGTGAGGAACTACGCGCCCACGCGACCGAAGATTTCAAGGCGGTGATGGAAGTGCTGCAAGCCGCCAGCGCCGAATGGGCGCGCGAAAAGGCCCCGCTCTGGTCGTTCATCGCCATGCCCCAAGCCGAATTCGACGCCCTCGGCTAACCCGGTTTTTGTAGGAGCGGCTTCAGCCGCGATAAGTGGTCGTGAGCCCAGAGCTATCGCGGCTGAAGCCGCTCCCACAAGAGCCGTTGCCACAAAAGCGGCGCTACGCCAGGCGGCGGGCGAGGCCGCTCCACCGCTGCGCTTTGCGGTTGATGCCGTCGCGGAGCACGGGTTCGCTGGCCCACAGGGTGACTTCGCGACGGCAGCGGGTCAGGCCGGTGTAGAGCAATTCGCGCGAGATGACGCGCGCGCCGGATTCGGGCAACGCGAAGAACACGCGCTCGAACTCGGAGCCCTGCGACTTGTGCACGGTCAGCGCGAACGCGGACTCATGCGCCGGCAACGCGGCGGGCAGCCAGGCGCGGGGGCCGCCGTCGGCCTCGAACCAGACGCGCAGCTCACCGAACTCGTCGGC